>JAJSAE010000019.1 GCA_024281315.1 archaeon
ACAGTCAGGAAGCCGTCACCGGCATTAGTCACATGAAGCCACACGGCCATTGTGTTGTCTATGGTGCTCAGGTCGTTCAGTGTTCTACCGATAACATGCGTCTTCCAGTGGTCTCCCGTGTCCAGTGGGTTGTACCACTGCGCATTGTCCCATACAACATCGTCGTTCAGAACAGTCTCGATGTTGCCGCTGGCCAGCAGCGGGTACGAGATGAGGTTCCAGCCTAGTTGCACTGGTATGTCAAATGTAGGGGAGGCTGGCGGGACAAAGTATATCTCCACGGTAATGCTGTCGAGAACACCCCAGTTTCCTGCGGCATCCTGTCCGTGGATGTATATCGTGTGGTAGCCCGTAGCCAGTGAAGTCGTGTCTATGCCTGCGGAAACTCCTTCCTGAGGGTTGTCGAATGTACCGTCAGCAGCACTCATAGCAGTGCCGGCTCCGTCTGCTCCGATGGTATCAATGAAGTATTCGGCTGCAGCAATGTTGCTGCCGCCCATGCTCCAATCGTTGACATTCGCACCTACGGTGAGGGTCGCACCCTGAGGACAATACAGAAGGTCGGCATTCGCATCCGTTGTAATCGGCCCTTCGGTATCCGCCGCAGTCTCCCAGCCGTTGTAAACAGTGCTATACCATATATCCATGTTTCCTGCTCTCGAGTTGGAGTAGTAGTCCATCAACAGGTTGCTACCGCTACCTGCCGCCCTGCCCTTACCCTTTGTGAAGGAATCGGCAGTGAGAAGGTTCTCCGTAACGGTGGAATAACCATCGTTGCTGCGAACTGCATACATGTTGGGCTGAAGATAAGGATCGGTGGACGGAGATCTGGAATATGTGGTCCATATGTAACCGTCGGATGTGGTATCCATATCAAGAATGTATCTGGAGCCGTAATCCGCATCATCGATGACAGGACCGAAGGGACCCAGATTCGTCGTAAATGTTCCGCCCTCATCATCGGTATAGACCAGATAAAGGTTCTTATCCGAATCGGCAGTCGCACCTCTGCAAACCCCGCCGTAATCCCTTCCCGTAGTGGGATCGAAGGTTCCGAAGGGGAACATGACATTATCCGTGGTGTCCCATGCGGTTATTCCGGCACCCCACGCCCCGTTATATATCTGATAAAGCAGATCTCTGTCTGTTCCAGTGGCTGTCCTCCAGTAATACCAGAGCACAAGGTAACCTGTGACCTCATTTGTGTATCCGCTCGGGAAGAAGTAGTAGTTCCCATCCTGAGGCGACACCGTGACATATGCGGCCCAGGTCGTTCCTCCATCCGTAGATACCTTTTCCAGAGTGTCCATACCGGTCAGCTGTCCGGTCGTATCCGTAGCATCGTACTCGAAGCACTCAACTATGACATGGACCTCATCCTGATAGTATGCGGTGAATATGGACCTGTATCCGTTTCCGACTCCAGGGCCTTCTCCGTTATCGAAGATGGTGGTTTCTGTCCATGTGCTGTAGGGTGCGTCTGCAAACGCTCCTTTGACCTGATTATGTGTTGTAGAGTATGTATCTCCGGCTACGGCAGGCTCATAGGCATTCCATGTGATGAATATTCTGCCAAGATTGGTAGTTCCCGTAAGTTTCACGGATATTCCGAGGAAACTCGGTGAATCCGCTAGGCTGCTAACCTGTATCGGGTCCCCGAATGTCACACCGCCATCTGTGGAGACCTTCACAAACACCCTGTAGCCCATGCCGATGTCGTGCCGATAGGCAACTACCACATAGTCAGTGCCACTGTAGGTAAACGAAGCAATTTGAGGCGCATCATCGTGAAGCGAACTCGTCGTCAACTGATTGACCTTGGGTATCTTCGCCGTGACAACATCGACATTCACCAGCAGATAATCCTGCGCATAAGGGGCGGTAACATCATTATTAGATGTGGCCGTAATCCTTATAACATTCGTTCCCGCGGTGGCCGTGCTCGGAACCGTGATCATGGCAAGAATATGCTTTCCTTCACCGGAAGCAAGAGATACGGGAGATGCAGGGGTGAATGAAATGGACCAACCGGTCGGAAGGGTCGCGGAAAGAGTGTCCTGATCAGGATTAGGACCGTTATTGTACAGCCAGAAGCCGTAAACAATGGAACCGCCGGGACCGGATTTGAAGGTGGATTCACCGCCGCCGTCAACAAGCGGATAGGTTCTGTTGTAGTCAGAGGTGAGTTCAACATCGTAATCAACAGCAGTGTTAACGCCGAAGTTACCTGCGGCAACAAGGCCGTAATTCTCGGGTGTTCCCGATTTCAGTGTTACGGTTATTGTCCAATTGCCCAGTGTCGGATTCGGTACGATTACTTCCTCCACCGTGTTGATATCGTCTCCACCA
Source organism: archaeon (assembly GCA_024281315.1). Lineage (GTDB taxonomy): Archaea > Thermoplasmatota > Thermoplasmata > JAJSAE01 > JAJSAE01 > JAJSAE01. The sequence continues at coordinate 2,350 of JAJSAE010000019.1, forward strand.
TCATCAGCAGTATCCCAATCATAGGCAACCGCACCGGCCCGCGTCTGCGGCGGGAAGTGCGCATTCGCCCAATCCGCTGCGACTCCGGTTCCCGGAACGCTCACGGAATTGTTAAACAGATTACCCTGATACACATTGCCACTCGGATCAGTCACTGTCAGGTCGTAATCAACCGTCAAAGTCCCGGAACTTGTGTCGGTATCCCTTTGTGCCATTGTTATCTTTAAGGGAACATTGTTATCTACAACATTGACTATCTGGGACTGGGTATCGGCAAGCGTCCAGTACTTATTCGTCCTCGGCGAGGGGGGAGCAATTGTATTCTCTATATTTATATGTCCCCAGCCCTGGTCGTAACTCGGGAAGCCGTATCCCATGTCTGTTGCGCCGTTTATCATCAGTGCTTTTATGAGCATTGGCTCCGGGTCAGTATTACCTTCCACATCCGCCAGCCACTGCCTCACGAGAATTGCATCACCAGCTGCCGCAGGACAGGCCATTGAAGTTCCCTGATAATTCTCATAATCTCCAATACCGTCTCCATCAGTATCCACGAGAAGTGTAGCGTCAACATCACTACCCTTGTAGATAGTGGATGCATCATTTGCGGTAAAATCGCCCTTTGTAGAATAAACTCCCGTACCTACCTCAATGAGGTCGGGTTTGATTCTCAGATCCGTAGAACTTACCGGACCTCTGGAGCTGAATACGGCAATCTGATTCGGGTCATCTTCACTGTCGAACAGGTTCGGCCTGTGATTCTCGCCGGCCCCTATTCCGAGGCCCATCTTGTCATTTGCCGCACCGCCAACGGTTATCTGATTCGGACCGTCATTTCCCGCTGCAAAGAACACCAGTGCGTCGGGGTTGCTCGCCATAAAGCTGTCCGCCGTGCCATCATATCCCGGCGTGACTGCTGCAGGACCCCAGCTATTGGTGAATATTCTTGCACCGTAACTGTAACCTGTAGACCAGTCGGTTGAGCTGAGACCCGCACCGAAGCTTATGGATGCTTCCGGGGCATGTCCTGCAAATCCTGCAAGGTCAGGCTGGCCAAGGGGATTGGAAGATGCGAGTTCATAGTAGTTCCTGTTAGAGTTATCCAGACCAAGCCACTGCTCCATGTCGTATCCGTTTCCTGCTGCAATTCCCGTAACATGCGTTCCGTGGTCAGAGGTGTCCGTAGATGCTTCTACATAAACTATTCTGTTGCCTAAGGGGCCCAGAGTGAAATCTTGGTGTGTATCATCAAGTCTTGTATCCTGGACATGGATAACCTGACCCTCGCCCATAATATTCTGCGGCAGGTTACTCTTCGTATTATCCCAAACAACATGAGTTCTGGAGATCTCTCCGATAACCTGATTGTCCACTTTCATTTCCGGGTTCCTTGATATCAGTTTCACGGAATCGTAACCGGCAATGGTAGATAGTTTGGATGCATCAATAACAAACGAAACACTGTTCTCCCAGTCGTTTCTTATTTCGATGCTCGTAGCGCCGAGAGCCGCAAGGTTTGTGGCGAGCTGGTTCAAATCCGCACCCGTGTACGCAAAGGCTTTGGCACGCACAGGTCCACTGGATTCGCGAAGCTCTTTATAGACCTTGAATGCCGGCTCGTAGGTTATTATGGAATCCACATAAGGCAAGGCACTCAATGTCTCTTTCTGGGCAGGCGTGAGCTTCATCACAACCGCACTATCACCAACATACCTTGCGATATGGCCAGCAGAGTTAAGCGTGTCAACCCATGCCGCCCTCATAGGAGCAATAAAATGAACGATGTATTCATCGCTCCCTGTGGACTGCCACTGGGAAGGTAGATCAACACCTTTTGTTACATCAACATTGTACCCCTGTTCGAGGAAATTCACATTATGGGGGTTAGCTATCTCTGTAGCATGCATTCCCGTAACTAGTGTCGTTTTCTCACTCAGAGGTACTTTCACAATGGCCGCCCAGCCACTGTCATCAATCACCTCTATTCCCTGTGCCTTTAAGTTAGATACAGTATTGGCATCCTTAATAGGAACCTGCATATACTCAAAAGGCACAGCGCTCACTGTCGCCCCGCTATCAATGCTAGTAGCGGCCGTATCAAGCCGCATTGCTCCAGCAGGGACGATCATTATAAAGACCGCTATCAGCACCAGTAAGATGCTGAACATGCTTTTATTTTTCATATTTCGTCCTCCTCCTTTCTACATCTCTGTTCACAGACCAAATCGCTCAAATCGATTTAGCTCATAGCCCCTATCTACAAACTCCTATTTAAAGTTATCCATCAATCCAACTATCAAATTAAGATGCCAGCCAAAGATATGTTCGAGAAGTAAATGAAACGAACAGGGATAAATGCATAAAGAGGTATATTAAGGAATTTTTAACCTTTTTTAAAAAGGAGAAAAAGAAATTTGCCTTGGCTTACCGTTATTTTTAAATATCTGCAAACAATTGGGGCTCCAACTTCTCGTAGGAGGGAAAAAAATGAAAAAGAGAGTCCTTGCCCAAATAATAAGCATTGCGTTGGTCTTGATGCTGAGTGTGCCGGGTTTGATGCCATTTGTCAGCTCAGCCCATAATACTACCACTAATCAAGATAACTTAATGGAAAATACAGAACAGAAAGAACAGCCAGCAGCGGATAGCATATCTCATCCTTCAGACATCGCTGCAAAAGAACAACCAATGTCAAAAATGTCAAGCGAAATTCTGAATACAAAAGACATCTCTGTACCTCAACCTTCAGCAGTTCTGAATGGCTGGTCATTTAGAGACGCACACCATATCCCGGAAGTAGAGGCTATGAATATAAGCGGTAGCGGAGTTAGAGTTGGTATTGCGGATGGGGGCGTGGACTTCGGCAACCCGAATCTGGATGGAAAATATACAGTATTTAATACCAGTCAGCTTCCTTCATCCAGTCTTGCAGATAATGCTAACTTAAGTTATTACAACGGATGGCCTATGGCCTTTGACCCTTCTTCTATGAGTAGTTTCCTTTCTACAGGGACCCCAGAAGGAAGCTATTATGTAGATACTTCGGAGAGCGGTACAGGACCATTTGAATCCACTCATAAAATAAAATTAGACGGTATGAACGACTTCGGTGTGAAAGAAAGAGCACAGACCGATTCGGTCAAAGTTGATTGTCCCGAAGCCACCAATCACTTTGATTACGACCTGACGGCATTATATGGTGCCAGAGATGCAAACAACTGGTACTTCGGATTTCCGACTCAGTTCGGAGAGATGAATCGCTCATTTGCCATATACCTTGACCTTGACGGCCCACAGTATGGGTCCATCTATGACCCAACCGGGAATTTTGTTAATTTCAACTCGTCGCATTCGAATATTATTCAGCAAATAAAAACAAGTCCGGATGGAAATCATGTGGCAAGTTGCGCGCTCCCAGGATTAATTAACACCGAAGACAAAAATAAGGTAAGAATCTGGGCAACAGACGGCAGCTACATCGATTTGGAACATACGGGAGATGTATTATCTATGACATGGTCTCCAGACTCGCAACTATTGGCCACCGCAACGACCAGTAAATTGTATATATGGTACACAAATAACTGGACAATAAAAGAGCAGAAAGACATATCACTAACGCCGCCTGCGGGTTTTACGAATCTCCTTTCATTTAACAGCAACGGCAGACTCATTGCGCTAACCGGCGTTGGTGGTTCCGGAAGAGTTCAAATATTTAATCTAACCACAGATACTTTTGTAAATTTTGCAGCTGTGTCTGTCAGAGATATCCAGTTTAGCCCAACGGAACCAAACTGGCTATTATATTCCTCAGGTAGTGAGTTATATGTGCGAGACACTGCAACCGCCAGTACCGTAAGATTTACTGGTGGTCACACCGTCCAAATATCATCCGTATCGTGGAGTCCGGACGGAAACAGCATAGTTTCCGCAGATACGGATGGAAAAATTGTGGTCTGGGATGCCTCTGATCTGGGAACGAATTGGGCCGACCATGACTTTACCACTTTTGGCCTATGGACCAAAGATGCACATGCAGCCGGACTTGATAGGCAGGTTGTCGCATGGAAAGGAGACACCATCATATCTGGAGCAGACGACGGAATAATCCTCGGGTGGAACTCAAGCACCGGGAGTGAGACTAATAACATGACAATTCCAAGCTTGAGTGCCGTTAAATCCCTTGATTTTTCAGGAAATAATATTATCAGTGCCAGTCTTGATGGTACGATTAGATTCTGGCTCTCAAACACTACCTATGACATATATTATGCCCACAAACCGGATCTGATAATAACTATGGATTACATAAGCGAAAAGGCAGAGAGTTTTCCGGATACAATCTCTTCTCCTACAGTATATAAATGGGACGGAGCTGAGAATGCCTGGGATTCATATTCCATTTATGATGCAGGAGGGGACTACGCGTACTCTTCTCTGATAAAAAACTATGTCATAAGCGGATTTGTAGAACTTATGCTTCCGCGCGAATTCGCAGGAGGCTCTGCGATTAACGGAATTCAGGCAGAACTTCTGAGTCTTGGAAATAACAGACCTCAGGACAGCGTTCCCAGAGATAGAAGTTTCAATGGCCGTACAGAAACAAATTTCACTTTCGAAGAACAGATTCCTCTGAGTAACTTTGCAACCTTTACCATCCATGAGTATAAGGTCAATTCGGCGGATATTGCAAGTAAAAGCGGCTCGTACCACTTTGGAATTCACACAAGTGACATTATGAAGAAAACATACGGAAGCCTCGGCGTACTTGTAGCAGACGAAAACATTGCAGGCCAATATGATACCGTTTATGTTGATCTGAACAACGACTATGTATTTGACGCAAATGATGTGAGGTTGAATAAAACACACCCAACAGCCACTTATGATAGGAATTCGGACGGTGTGCCGGACATCTCCGCGGGGACCCTCTATTTCATAAGCCATGCTACGAAAATAACGGATGAAAGCCTTGTAATGAACGGGACTTCGACAAAACTGGCCCAAAAAGCGGTGGATTTCCCGGGAGACATTGAGATAAAAAAGAACGGAGTTCCATTGACGGAAACCAGCAATTCTGAAACTATAATGAACATCGCTGATGAAAAAAGCTTTAATCTGCTGCACGGCAACCTTGCCTCTTTGAAGATAAGCGGAAATTATATTCCGGTTGTCAACGAAACTATTCTGAAATCATCAGGGGGATATGATAATGAACCCATTCAGCTGGCACATCACGATACTCTTTCTGACGATGTATCGATAGTAAACTGCACATTGTACGGGCTAATATATACCAATACACTGGCAAGCCCGCAATTCCAAAAAATATCTCCCGATAATTACACCATAGATCTTGGAAGCGGAAGCATAACATTAACAGACGACTTTGTTGATTCGTTCTCTAAGGGAACTGAGATATACGCATTTTATAACTATACAGGATTGCTCTACGACGGGAGTGATTTCTCATTCACCGCCGCCAGCGGAAGTATCAATCTCGCATATCCTGCCAGTGCAAACTCGGTATATCATGTGGATTACACATATCTGCCATGGATTATTGATGAGAGCACCGGAACCATAACAATGACAGACGACCCACTTCCCACGGATACCTTTTCGGCTACTTATGAAGCATCAGGCGTACCGATTCCCTACTCGGACATATACGCTAAGAGACATAATATAAATAATGTGATACCCGGTAATGGAGATGTCGTTTGCTTTATGGGAGATTTCGAATACGACTACACCGAATCTCACGCAATATCTCACGGGACAGAAATGGCATCTGCAATTGCATCAACAACAAAAGGTGTTGCGAAGAATGTCACCTTACTCCCGGTTATGAATGCAGGAGATTCGCTTCAGGATGCATGGTACTTCTTGGTGGAAGGATATGACGGGATAACAAACACAGGAGACGAATCGAATATAGTATATAGCGGAATCACCTCTGCTCCGGATGGAGCGGGGATAGATACTCTTTCGCAGACGATGGATTACATTATCTATGATTACACAAACAAAAGCACTCCTTTCGTTACTCCCGCAGGGGACGGAGGTTATGGATACGGCACTCTCTCTGCCCCAAGCGCCTCGGGGGCCATTGTAGTAGGAGCGGCAAGCGATAATGCCTTGTTAACGGAAACCGGAAATCTACACCACTACGGAGATGTTGCTCTCTATTCCAGCCGCGGACCCTCTCTTACAGGAAATAAAGGTCCGGATGTTATTGCCGTTGGAACAGGGGAAGTAGACAGCATATTGAACTACGCATGTTCAGCGGAAACGGCCGACGGAACTAATGCAGAAATGCAGGTGCAGAGCTCCGATCTCTCCGCTGCAGTGGTCACGGGAATAATTTCATTGATTGCCGACGCGTACCGCAATGCAGCATCAAATTCCCTTGATTCCGAAATGGCAAGAGACATACTTTGCTCAGGAGCGGAAGACCGCAACTACGATCCATTTAGTCAAGGCTCTGGATTTGCAAATGCCAAACGCTCGGTTAAAATAGCTATGAATATCGATGGAATCCTTACCAGCCCAAATTCATGGAAACCGGGAACATCATGGAGTGAGGGAACTGATGTAAGACAGGAATTCCCAGCCTTTCCGAATGCATTGTTTGCGGGGCAATCCGAGACTGAGCAATTCACTCTGAAAAGCTCAAGTGCCCAGACCGTACAATTGAGTACTCAGCAACTTCAGGTTATCGGAGAATATGACTACAACTTTGTTACAACTGGCACAACTTACAAAAACACAAGCAACATACTATCATATATTCCGTCAAATACAACTTTGCTCAGAATAACAGCCTCCGCAGAAATTACTAAGAATATTTATTCATCTGCATACAGTCTTAGAATATTGGACTGGAAAGACACGAATGGAGATGGAATTGTTCAGGACACAGAGACAAACACAATGACGCATGACTCATTCGAATACGGAGGGAGGAATGTACTCCAGACAACTATATATAACCCGCTCCAGAGAGCACATGACGGCATTCTTGTTAAAATATCTCCCGACAACAATAATGGAGTAAACAAACTCGGGTGGAATGTCAGTTGCGAATTCTATGTCCAGAAGGCGTGGAATTGGGTAACTGTTCCTTCTTCCATAAGTGCGACTGCCGGAACGACAAGCACATTTGATGCCACACTGAATATTCCATCAACTGCAAATGTCGGTGTTTACGAAGGTGCAATCGTGGAGAAGTACAGTCCGCAGAGTGTTATCGGAGAGTCTATTTCAACCGCAGATGTAACACCGGCCACAACAACAAGAATATTGGATGCGTCGGCAACGGATGTCGTTAATGAAAATGTCAGCATGACAGACAGTACTCACGGACAACTGGCTCATGGAAACATAACCTATCTGAACCTCTGGGAGAATAATAACACATTCAACAACGATACCGTTGATTATACCACCGATGGAACCGAAACCACCCCCTGGGGCTTTTACCTGCCGCATGGAAATATAACAAATGTGCCATCCGGAAACATAACCTTCGATAGTGGCTTCCTTAAAATTTTGGTTTCGGGAGATGCTGTTTATAACGCGACAGATCTCGGCTGGTTTTGGTTTGACAATCTGACTGGCTATGTGAATTTCAATAACACAGATTGGGACGATCCTCTGGGAACTTATGGAATCACAGAATTCTATGCCTTTTATAGCTACAAAACAGCACTTAACGAGCCTGCTAACTATTCATTGGATACTAGTAGTGGGAATATTACACTTACAACCGCTCTTGACACAACAAAGTGGCTGACTGCGGATTACGGTTGGTACACGCCGCTTTCTGTTCAACACATATCTCTCACACATGCTCCAATATATAATATCACTGTCTTCATCAATTCAACAGAAATGATAAAGGACACGGATTACACACTCAATTACACCAGTGGAAACCTTACAGTCATCCCCCCCAGCACCTCCGGATATTGGACGCTCTATATTAATTACACATGGTATATCGATACAGCCGCTTATCACCCCAGAACTCGTTTGTCACACACACCAATAGTACCAGGGAGCGTTACTCTTTACGAAGCAGATGGCAGCGTGATAAATCCGATAGACTATGCAGTTGACTACGAGAGTGGTGTCGTTTCCATACTTAATGGCACCGCAGCAGGAGTTACCGCAGACTATGAATATTATACGACGACACTAATACCTGTTTCTCTCATCGTAGCCAACAAAGGGATAAGAATGGAGACCGGAAGCACAACCGAACTAACCCCTTATACAAATGTAGTAACGAGGGGCGGTTTCCAGACATATAGTCTGGATAAAACAGGCGACTGGAGGTACTTCTATCTTGAAGCGCCCAAACAAGGCCTGATAGAAGGCCCACCTGCCAATCTGAAATTTATAACAGATGTGGATTGGAGAACGGACAGTACTCTATATCCTGCAACAGGTGGACCGGACGATGTCGGAATCAGCCTATCGTCGGGAGCCGCTACGGACTTCTACGGATATAATGTACCGGTCAAGGGACAGACCACAGAAATGAATGTCACCGATGTTGTGGCCTATGTCAGATATAAATCTGATGTCGCACCACCTGCAAGTGCGAGACCGGACCAGATACACCTTGTTTACAAAATAGGAAGTACGGAGGGAGAATCGGATTATACAGCGGTTCCTACTGCAGAATACACCACAGCGGAGATATCTCTAACTAATGATAGAGAATGGACTGTCAGAGAACTGAATGACCTGCGGTTCACTGTTTCCATGGAACAGATTGGAGCGCCGGATACTTGGCATCTTATTGTTGATTCGGTCTGGTTGGATGTCAAATATTATATAGAGGATTCTGATTACGATATCCGCGTTTTCGCACCTACCAGCTCAACGCTGCCAGAAAGTCAGACAATAGCCCCCTATGCCTTCCATGAAGTCGCAAGCACCTCCGAACCATCGCCGTATGAAAAATTTGTAATCTCTGACTTGACTCCTGGAATAACTATAATTGCTATTAGAAGCACTGCTATAAATGGAACCATCAGCACGGAAGACTTCAAATTACAAACCGGAACAATCGAAATTCCCAATACACCGATAAATGTCTACACCAACAATAGGCAAGGAAGCGCTCCCTTTGCCCTTAAATCAGATATAGAGCTTCCGGGCATGGGTGCCTCTGTTGTGGGTCCGGCCAGTGTAACAACCTACCCCAATCTGGAAATACACTATGATAAGCATGCAGTGGAAGATGTTGCCGCAGTTGATTTCATTCAGGCCATGGCAATTTCCGGATTCACTCTACCAATAGAGGTTAAAAACGCAGCCAGTGTTTACTTCCATGTGATCCCACATTCGGATGTTAACGATGTTGACTTGGGTATTTTCTATGATGCAAACGGAGACGGAGTAGCCCAGAAGAACGAGTTTGTAACCAATGCGCTTGTTCCAAGGATAGCTACGGACGGCTGGGGCGGTTTCGATCCATTCCCGTACGCATACTCGGCAGACTGGGACGCAGATGAAGGAGTGACATTATATGACCCGCCGGATGGCACATATCTGGTCAAGGTGCTTGGGTTTGACATCGCCGGAGAGGTAGGGCATATTGATGTGGATGTGAGCATGATAATCGCTGGTATAAAAGGATTCGAAATAACTTCTCTCCATGACGGCCCCATAAAGCCATACGAGCCTGCTTATCTCAGTGTGGGCTGGTCGTTTGCAAATGATGCGGAAGATAAAACATATAACGGTGTACTTTATATGGGGACCAATACTTTCCCGGATAGCATAATGGCCCCGCTCAAAATAACTCTTGACACTGCCAGTCCAACAATAGATAAAATCAGCGTGGGGAGCACGGAAATAAAGGAAAATGTACCACTCACCGCAGAGGCTAGATCTCCCATCAGTGCAATCTATTCCGATTCCCAAACCGGAGTCTCAAAAGCAACGATGAAGGTGGATGGAAACGATGTTACACTATTCGCATCAATCAGCGATTCTTCTATATCTTGGACACCAAAAACAGCACTCGCTGACGGGACCCACAGCATAGAGATTTCTCTTGAAGACGCAGCGGGAAATACCATGAATAAATCCGCCTTCTTCATTGTGGATACAACCGCACCGTATATTCAGGTCGCAGAAAGCGGAAGTGTTTACACCAATTCAGATGTATATACAATAACCGGAAGTGTGGAACGGGCCTCTAGCCTGCTGGTAAATGATCAAAGCGTGGAAGTCACGGAGGACGGGAGTTTCTCAACTGATGTTTCTCTGGTGGAAGGTGAAAATATGATAATGCTGCGTGCAACCGATGCAACGGGGAACACCGCAACAAAAGAGGTCAGTATTATCTATGATACAACACCACCTGAAATTTCGGCCACGATTCAGGGTCCGAGCCTTACCAATGACCCATTACTTGTCGTCAGAGGCACCGTCAATCTTTTAAACGAACTGGGCCCCGTCACTATGACGATAAACGGAGAACCTGTTGATGTCCATCACGACGGGACTTTCTCCTCTGCCGTCACTCTCAACGACGGAACTCAAACAATAGAAATAAGAGCTACGGATGCCGCAGGAAATACCGCTACTACTGACTTGACCGGCACTCTGGACAGAGAAGCCCCAACCCTTTCAGTGACCAGCATCCCCGGCATATCTCATACCAGTAGAATAACCGTCAGCGGAAATGCGGAACCGGGTTCCAGAGTCTATGTAAACGGTAAGCAGGTGATTACCACGAACGGAGCCTTCGACACCACTGTCCTTATCTCTAATGGAGCTAATGTAATAACCGTTGAAGCAACAGACGCAGCAGGAAATACAGTGCAACAAACATTCTCGGTGACATATGAGCCTGACGAAGAACTTTCGGCATCCAGAATTACGGCAAACGCTCAGGCCGCACCTGCGCTTACGAGCACTGCTGCCATGCTCCTGGTTGTTGTTGCCATAATATTCCTTCTTATCGGCTTTATCGCCAGCAAATTCATGAAAAAGGGCGGCGAGGAAGGCGGTGCTGCGGCAGTTGAGCCTGTTCAAGAGATTCCCGTGGAAGAGGAGGCAGAACCAGAGAATGAGGCGGAAGTGCCTGAGCCGGGTGAAGAAAAAGTCGAAGAGGTTATGGAAGCGGAAGAGGCAGAGGACATCTCGGATGACATCATAGAGGAAGCTATTACCGAACAAGAAACGGAGGAGGCAGCTGAACCACTGGAAGAAGGACCGTTTGACCTGGGTTCCGCCATCGAACAGGGAAAAGAGCTTCTGGCTGCCGGAGACAATGTCAGAGCCATGGAAATCTTCGAAAAGGCAATCGAAAACGCTCCCGGAGAGATAGAAGGATATCTTGGAAAGGCACAGGCCCTCGATGCGGCAGGAAAGTGGGGCCAGGCGCTCCAGATAATTAACAAGGCTCTGGAAGTTAATCCACAGGCAACCGAGGCACTGGAACTCAAGGGAGATATATTCGCCGGACAGGGAAAGACCGAGATGGCCAGAAGTGCCTACGAGCAGGCGCTGGAGATTGAGCCGGGCAATACGGACATAAGAAACAAACTCTCAAAACTCGACTGAAACAAACCCTTTCTTCTTTCTTTATTTTTGGATGGTCAACCACATATTTTTTATATGAGAAAACTTTCAACCGGAGTATGCCACCATTGCTTAGCCCGGTAGAGCGGCTGACTTGTAATCAGCAGGTCGGGAGTTCGAATCTCCCTGGTGGCTCCATCCTCGGCCTCTCTAAAGCCGGAGAGATTCGGAAGATATAAATACCCCGTACATATAAGGTGATAATATGGCCAAGAGAAGTAAAAACAGCGGCTTTCAGTCTGCAGCCGGACTTGTCAGGTACTTCGACTCGGAAGATGACAAATCCCCGAAAATAGATCCGTGGCTTGTGGTTGCAATAGCCGTCGTCTCATCAGTAGTAATAGAACTGCTTAGAATCATGTACCCCACATGAGCCAAACTCTTTTAACTGCTCCCGTAGTGTAGCGGCCAATCATTCCGGCCTTTCGAGAACCGTTTCAGGTTTGAAGACAGCCGAAGACACGGGTTCAAATCCCGTCGGGAGCACCACCTTTTTCCACCAGACATAAATACCACCTTCGTCATACCCTATATCTATGGCAGGACAAAGAGGTGAAAACTCATTGAGATCCTTAATCTCTGTTTTCATTATAGTCCTGATTCTGATTCTGCCCGCAATCTCGGCCGCTGCTGAAAAAACAGACTGGATAGGTCGAGAGAGCCCCATCAAAACCCCAAAAGCGGGAGCGACACCGGACATAATAATAACGGGCACATATCTCTTGAATGATATTATGGAGATAAATGCCGGCTAATGGATTAGAATAGAGAATGCAACTCTTACTGTCAATTCCACCTATGACGGAGAATTTGGTATTCTCGTGCATGGCAGTGGAAAATTGGAACTGATTAATTCCACAATCCGACGGGCGGATGACAGGGCCTCGTTCTTCTTCAAGGCGGAGACAGGAAGCGAGCTTATCTTTCGCAACGCGGACATAGAGAAATGCGGGTATAACGGGGGAACGGCGGATAAAAAGGGCATCTATATAGGAACAAATAACGCTCTGATAAGCGATTCGCGTTTTAACGGAAGTATATACGCACTCTCCGTGATTAACTCTTCTCCCACAATCCGCAACTCCTCCTTCGAGAACAGCAGTACGGGAATATATTCCTCCGCATCTCACGCGGAGATTACAAACTGTCGGTTCTTCGATAACACCTTCGGTTACATGTCCGTATCTTCGGGTGACAGGATAGAAAACAGCACTTTTACGGGAAATATCTATGGAATAAAAGCGCAGTACGCATCCGTTCAAATCAGTAATGTCTCGCTGACCGGCGGCACCTACGGAGTTTATTTCTCATACTCCGCTCCCACGCTGGAAAATCTCTCGGTCGCTGGAGCGACATACGGCACATATGCATATTCTTCGACGATAGTTTCGGATAAAAGCACAATAACAGGCGGAAATTACGGTTTTTATGCCTACGGGTCCACATACAGACTTGTGGATATGAAAAGCGATGTACTCTACGACCTCTATTCTATCTCTTCAAGAGGGTCCATCAGGAATTCCAGCCTTAACGGGAGCGGAATTTCACTGAATGGCGGCGGCCTTGCCATTTTTGACACATATATCTCTCCGACAAAAAGCATTGACGCCGTAAGGTTTTCCGCAATAAATCTGATAAATACCACGGGAAACCGATGGGATTCTCACGGCCCTCTTAATGTTGATGAGATCTCTCTGATAAGATACGGGAACTATGCAAGATTAACAGTGATGAACGACAGCGGAACGCCTCTGGCCAACTGCACGATAGTTGCGCTCAACGACGACCTCTCTGTTTTCATCGGAAAAACGAACTCTACCGGAAGCATCTATCCGTTCCCATTTATCAACTGGACTGCAGATAATAAAGGAGAGAGAAAAAGCAATGCGACAATTTATGCACGCTGGAACTCCACAACGGAAAACTTGAGCGGGTCATACGACGGCCTCCTTCAGGCGGACAATAATGTGGGTCTTTATCTGCATAATCAGAGCACTTCGAACATAACATGGCTTCACGACAGAAGCATCGGAATCGAAGAATATACCGGAAGAACGGTAGTAGTAGGAAGAGGAACAGGTACCACAAGCGCCACCAATCTAACAGTTACAAACTCAACCGTCGTTCTCGTTAACTCGTTATCCAGCAGTGGAATCCTCCACATCATTAACAGCAGCATTATGTCAGGTGCGGCGGATGAGACGCTATCCCCCAGAGAAGCCGGTATTAGTATTAATTCGGGTTCAACCGCCAGAATATCAAACAGCAGTTTTCTGTCGACCCCTATAAAGGTTTACGCAGACGACTGCAACATTTCACACTCCAGTTTCTCCCGCATAAGCACCGGTATCTATGTAAATTCGGCATCTCCCGAAATGAACGACATCAAGATAGGCAGGGGATTTACCGGCCTCTATCTCTATGCCGCCCACGCAAAAATTACAACCACATCCATATATCTGTACGATACTGGAATACGCGAGTATTCCGGGAGAAACACAGTGCAAAGTACAGAACTCAGAAACTGCACAACCGCAATATCCTCCACAACATCGTCTTCGATATTCGAGAGGATAAATACCTCAACCGTGCGCACCGCATTCTCTCTTCACTCTTCGAATGTCGTACTGGAAAAATGCAACCTGAGCGCCCTTACTGGTGTAGACTGCATATCGTCCTCTCCCTCCATATCCAATTCTTCTATAGATTCGGAATTAAAAATCCGGGCCATCTCCCGCTCCTTTCCCGCCGTCCTGGATACGGAAATAAATCAATCCACCTCTCAAATAGATATCACATCCTTCATAACTATCGGAGGATATGGAAAAATAACCGTGGTTGATAATACTGGCTCCCTTGTAGACGGAGTGCCCGTCTCTCTATTCGACCGCTTTGGCCCTTCGGCCTACGAAGTCACCGATGACAACGGAACGGCATATGTTTCAGGGAGATACAGTGTCCTCACGGCAAAAGGATACGAGAGCGTGAAGCAGGAAGCCATATCATGGGCGGAAGATGCGGGAATAACCTATTTTGCAAGGGATAAGTACCTGCCGGGTATGAACCTGACACTTCGAGAGAACAGCAGCGTTATTTACTATCCGACATCCCACTATGTTCCATCCGCTGGAGAAATCATAGAGAACAAAACCCTGATTCTGGGGGATAACATAACCGTGCCCGACGGAAGGAAACTAACAATACGCTCCTCGAAGGTCTTTGCCGGCAGCACCCAATTCCGCGTATTCGGTTCCTTTGAGGTCGAAAACAGCCATGTCCGTTCCTACCTGACCTCCGCCCCCGGAATCGCTCACAGATATTTCCCATACTTCTGGAACTCCCAGATGTCATGGATTAACAGCAGTATATTCGATAACCCGGAGGAGATTGACTCATACAACAGGAATTTACAGATAGACGGCCTTTGGATAAACAATGCGGGAAACTATGGGCTCCGTGTGCAAAATTCTGATACGCAGATGAAAAATATTAACATACGGGGGGCCAATGTCGGTCTCTATTTCTCACAGGGCTGGCCAAACATCCGGAATATTTCGATAGAAAACTGCACCAGCGGGATACAACTGATAGGAGACATGGGTGAGATTGGGAACATAACGGCAACGAATTGCATGAACGGAGCTTATATCCAGACATCCGACATGTATATCGAACAGGCAAACACGGATGCAAACAGCGGCATCTATCTCTACAAAAGCAAGGTGAGACTCGAGAATGCCAGCATCCGCGGAATAAACTACGGCATAAATCTCCGCAACAGCGATATGAGCCTTACAAACAGCATCATCCGAGACTCGGGAAAAGGCCTATTCTCCGTATCTTCGACCCTTCGGGCCGGAAGAAACAGTTTCCTCAACAACAGCGATAGTGCCCTATACATGAGCGCAAGCGGCGGAGAGATTGCAAATAATACATTCGAAGGTAACAACATCGGTCTGTTCCTCTATTCCTCCAATCCAAGGATAGAAAACAACTCTTTCTCTGAGAATACGGTAGGCATAAAGATACAATCCTCCTATCCTCACATTGAGAATTGCTCCTTTAATCGAAATAATCTGGGTATCCAAACAGTGACCGCCGCCCTCTCTCTCAAGAATTCCATTATGAAAAATAACAGCATAGCCGTGGATATGAACGGAGATTATGCCGGCGATATAATCGGAGATAAAACAGCCTTTTTGACCTTCATGACAGGTGGGAAGAAAGATATATCCCTTCCGCTGCCGCTGCACTCATCTCTTGAAAACATGAAAGTAACTCTGACGGGACTGAAACTGGGGTGGGTACCGATAAGAAGAGACAACTATATCCAAAGAGATGCCGACATTTCCGGAGGCGCTGCGGTATGGGCGGACTACCGAACAGGTAACTACGACATATATCTGAGAAATATTTCTGCCGACGACAACGGAAATTCCGTTCCGGACATCTTCGAGATGCCTTTTCAAAATCGTGATGCTCAGCTGACGAAAGAACGAAATTCTCAGGGGATACCGGTTGTTTCCGGACACATTGTCGCATGGAAAAACTTCAGTTCCGACGGACGCGGACAGGTGATTCTGTATGACATCAACAATCGAACATCATGGAATATAACCCCCATGGCCACCCTCTCGGATATTGCCATATACGGAAACATCGTTGCATGGTCCCAGAAATCCGGCTCCAATCGCGATATATTTGCATATTCGATCACTAATCAAACAACATGGCAGGTCACCCATACGCCGGACGACGAGTATTCTCCATCCATATGGAGAGACAGAATAGTCTGGTACTCGTCGAATATCACCCTTGCAACTCAGAGAAGTAACATAGTATTCTATAATATAACCACCGGCAAAATCTACAATATTACCAACGATTCATATCTGGAATTCAATCCCTCGATATGGGGAAACTATCTTGCATGGCACGATAACTCCAGAGGGGATGTAACAGGCGACGGTGTGGACGACCAGATTGTAAAAATAATGAACATAGGCCCGGATGGAATCCCTGCCACGGGGGATGACTTCAAGGTGGGTGAAAGTCAGGGCTGGGAAAGCGCTTTCAATCCTTCCCTATCTAAAAACTGGGCGGTATGGTACTATCACAACAGAACTACTGACAGATGGGGGACCATGGCCATGAACCTGACTTCCGGGGAGATCGAATGCATATCTTCGAATGATGGGGGCGACTCCCAGCCGCACATCTCCGGGTCGCGCGTTATTCGCATGGACAAAACCGACAGCGACTGGGATGTGTATCTGATGGACCTGAACTCAAGAGGCCGCCCCGTTAATGTATCCGTTGATATGAGTAGCGGCAAATACGGAATACGAAATACCACCGGCGACTTCACCTCACTTACCTTCGGTTACCCGCTCATCGAAGCGGGTGAAAAAGCGGGAGAAATCAGGGCCGCAATGGATTCCGAAAGTGCCGGAATAGTAAGAATGGATGTCAGTGTTTCGATGAAGGTAACAAGCTCCATTTCTTCGACAAGCATCACTTTTCCAGACAACATCGGCTTCACTGGGATAAACGCCAGATATACAACTCTGCAAATGGAGAATTCTAGCTTGGAATCTGGCGGAGGCTGGCCTTTGAACGCAACGGCTTTTCTTCTTTTTACCTCAAGAGTTGATACGCTTAACTGCAGCGTAGGATGGGGGGGGGCCGACCTTTCCGGCGGCTCAAAAATTTTGGTAAGAAACTACCTTGACATCCTTGTTATCAATGAGAGCGGCGTACAGGTTCGGGGGGCGCATGCAAATGTAAAAGCCAATGGAAAAACCGTCTATGACCGGACCACAGGAGCGAACGGACATATCCGGTGGCTTAAAATCACAGACAGGATTATCGATGATTCCGGCATTGCCGAAAATTCCACAGAGGTCGTCATATCATACCCCCTCCTCTTCCCTGTCAACCCGAGGGCTGTCAACATGAGCCGGAGCCATACCGAGATTTTCAGGAGCGATGAGAGCGCCCCCAATATATGGGTATCATCGCCGTACCGGGTTTATGCTGGAGGTAGCAACCTTACAATAGAATGGGCGGCCAACGACACTAACATTAAGGAGAACAGCACCTCTATTTATCTTGAAAATATAAGTAGCAGCACAGCGGAGCTGCTTGAAGAAAATCTGACGGAGAAGGGAAATTACACAATAACACTCCCCCGGCAGAACGGATGGTTTGCAGCTGCAGTTTCATCGAAAGACACGGTGGGCCACACCTCGAAAAACAGGACGCATCCATTTTACATAGACAGCGAGAAACCGGAAATAAATCTTATTACACCGGAAAACGGCTCTGTAATACCGGGAGATTCCTGCATAACCCTGCAATTTTCGGACCATACCAATATGACAGTTCGATTCCACACTGGAAACAGCACATGGCAGAGCGTAAACCTGACCAACGATGATTACAATCTGCCGAAGACCGCAGCCGTGAACATAACAACGGAAGACTGGCCGGAAGGAAATATCACTCTTGTCGTGGAGGTAAACGATGAAGCGGGTCACACGAACAGCACCACTTTCTTATTTGTTGTGGACAGGACAGCACCAGATATAAATATCGGACCATCCGAACCGGTTGTAAAGTCAGGCACCCCCGTAAATTACACCGTATCGGACGAACACCTTCGAGAGGTCGTTGTTTCGGTGAACGGAGATGTCATTGAGAATCTTACATCCTCACCATACCGCGGAACCATTTCCACGGACCGATGGGCGGACGGAGATTATTTCATAGAAATTACGGCCCGTGATGCAGCGGGAAATGCAGCTGCAGAAATTCTTAACATTACAATAGATAATATTCCTCCTGCCTTTTACCTTCCCGAAGGAAACATTGTGGGAGATGATGAGCATGACCTTCTGGTTATAATAACCGACCTCCATCTGTCCACTGCCAGTTTGATAACACCGTTCCACACGGAAAAACTGAACCTCAGCGGCATTGAGGATACAATAATTTTGAATACTAGCGGATGGTCCGACGGGAGATACGGAATATCCGTGGAGGCAGATGATATGGCAGGTAATACGGCCACATTCGTCTTCACCCTCACTGTGGACAGGAACGCCCCCCAATTTACGGTATCCTACCCGAATTCGGTAAATATCAGCGAGAATATTTCGATTAAATTCAACATAACAGATCTCAGCGGAGTGGATTCGGTAATCCTGAAATACAGAACTAATGAAACGGAGAACTGGACGATTATTATGGCAGATGCGGAGGGCGGGAGCGTGATAATACCGGCACAGAATAACACGGGCATAATTGAGTTCTATATTGAGGCGAGAGATGCGGCGGGAAACACCGGGAGGAGCGAGTTCTTTTTCATTAACATCACGGGCGGAGAGCAGGGCCAGAGTACGCCGCCGCAGGAAGGTAACAAAAATAACAATACAAACAATGATACGGGGAACAATGATAGTAAACCCCCGGATTCCGCCGAAGAGGAGCCTTCACTCCGTCTTTACCTCCCTTTATCCATAATAATCATCGCAATGCTGATGCTGATTCTTGCGGCAATCGCCAGAAATCGAAAGAGAGAGAAGAGGAAAACAGAGACAGAAGAAAATACTGATATAGAGGAAGACAATGCACCGCCATGGAACTGAATATGCTTCTCCTGATGGCCGGACTCATGGCTTTTGTCGCCGCTATTTACTCCAACATCGGACTCGGAGGGGGTGTGCTTTATGTTCCGATTATTCTATGGCTTACATCTATTGACAAGGAAGAAGCGGTCCTTCTCTCTCTGGTGCTGGTAGTCTTCACCTCAATTCCTTCCGCATGGAACCATTTTCGACACGAAGAAGTTGACATAAAGAGGGGACTGACACTGGAATCCGGTTCGTTCATCGGTGCCATATTCGGTGTTATATTCAACCTGATGATCTCTCACGACATCTTCGTCATAATATTCTCTCTTGTCCTCCTCGGGAGCGGAGCAAAAATGCTGCATTACACCCTGAAGGGGGAGAGTGCGGAAAAAGACAGGCCCGGACTTCTCACCAAAAGAAACATGGTAATAGCCACGGTCCTTTCTGCAAGTACCGGCTTTATTTCAGGAAGCATGGGGATCGGAGGAGGGGCCATAAATGTGCTGATACTGGTGGGCATACTGGGATTCGCCACAAAGAAGGCCGCAGGCACATCATCATTCAAAACGGTCTTTACGGCCATAACGGGAATAAGCATATATTTGCTAAGCGGAGTGCACCTGAATCTGGAAATGGCTCTAATTCTCGCCCCACTGGTCCTTGCCTCCTCATACACAGGCTCTCTGCTCGGTCTGAAAAAACTGAAGGGAAAAGAGGTGAGAATCCTCTTTATCGGGGGACTTTTCTTGGCCGCTGCGAAGATGCTTCTGGAGGTCATTTGATGCGGAATGAAAACTGAAAGGGAGTCAAACATGCAAGATTTATGGCAATACAAAAAGATGTTCAAGAATAGGCATCCGGAGATCATTGAGATTGAGACCCAATCAGGGACATAGAAGCAGTTTTGAGCGTGAAATAGGCTTCACTACTTCAAGAAGGAATAATCCACAAACCAGAGCGGCAACGACCGCTCTTCACATTACCTATCGGTAATGAACAAATGGCAAGGTTGAAACATTCTGGCCGGAGCATTCAGTGGAGAACAAAAGAGGCCTGTCTTTCTCCGCTTCTGCCGGCGGGACGAAAAATCTTCCCCGGCATGATAGGCACAGATGGAGATTTTAATCAATAGATGAGTTTGCAGAATGGTACAACCATAGAATTACGGAGCGTTATGGCTGAAAATAGGAGGAAATCCTAACGAGGCTTTTCTAAGAAAGGGGCCACAAGAGGCCTCGTTGTGAAACTAAGCGAAAGGAGGAAGAAACATGGACATAGAGAAACGAAAAAATAACAGTACTCAACAGAATAAATCACGCACGAAACCCTTATTATTTACCTCCCTTATCTCCCCGTATGGTTCATATAATCATGGGAAGCAAAAGCGACAGAGAGGTTGCGGAAAAGGCGGAAAAAGTCCTTAAAAAACTGAATGTTCCATATAAAATATCCGTGGCCTCGGCGCACAGGACGCCGGAATTACTGAAGGATATCGTGGAAAAAAGCGATGCGTCCGTATTTATAGCCATTGCCGGACTCTCGGCCGCACTCCCGGGCTCCGTTGCCGCACTGACAGAGAGACCGGTCATAGGCGTCCCTGTTTCAGGGAAGTTGAATCTCGATTCCATTCTATCAATTGTTCAGATGCCGCCGGGAATCCCAGTGGGGGCCGTGGGCCTTGACAGAGGAGACAATGCAGCGCTTCTGGCAGCGGAAATCCTTTGTATCTCCGATGACGGAATAAGAGAAAGGCTCCATGCATACCGGAGAGAGATGGCGGAAAAAGTGGAGAAGGATAATGCGTCTTTTGAGAACAGGGGGGAGTGAATGTTCGACCCCGCAAATTTCATAAATGACTCGGTTAAAAAAATAAAGACAGAGGTCAAAGGAAGAGCAATAATCGCCTGCTCCGGCGGGGTTGACAGCACGGTTGCGGCGGTTCTGGGTGCGAGGGCCATAGGTGACAGGCTACTTGCGGTCTTCGTGGACACTGGCTACATGAGGAAAGGGGAGCCGGAAGCGGTGGGGAGGATGATGAAAGACCTCGGTGTCAATTCCAAGGTAATAGATGCGAGGGATGAATTCTACTCCGCACTGATCAGAGTGAGTGAGCCGGAGAAGAAGAGAAAGATAATAGGCGGAAAGTTCATCGATGTCTTTGACAGGGAGGCAAAGGAATTCGGAGCGGATTATCTGTTTCAGGGAACCATCGCGCCGGACTGGATAGAGAGCGGGGGAGAACTGAGAGATACCATAAAATCGCACCATAATGTCGGCGGCCTCCCGGAAGAGATGAAACTGACCCTTGTAGAACCGCTCAGAGACCTTTACAAGGACGAGGTAAGAAAGGTGGCCAGAGAATTAAAGATAGAGGCGGCCGAGAGGCAGCCATTCCCCGGCCCAGGACTCGCCATAAGAATCATGGGGGAAGCGACACGGGAAGCTGCAGATACGGTGAGAGAAGCGTGCGCCATTACCGAGGAAGAGATTGAAAGAGCCGCGGAAAAAGGGGAAATGGAACTGCCGTGGCAGTACTTCGCCGTACTGCTGCCCGTTAAGACGGTGGGGGTTCACGGAGACCTGAGGGCCTACGGATACACCGTTGCCATAAGAGCCGTGGAATCTCTGGACGGCATGACCGCCGGATATTCCAAAATACCCCATAGGGTTCTGGAGAGGATTTCAGTACGAATTACCAATACTCTGGGAGACCATGTCAACAGAGTAGTTTACGATATAACCAATAAGCCCCCGGGTACGATAGAATGGGAGTAAATAACGGAGAAATAACATGAACGGATACCTGCTCACACTGCTCATCCTAATCGCTTTTTATGTCGGAATATTTGCCCTGCACAAAACAGGTCTTATGGAGAAATACAAGCTCTCTATGATGGGCCCGTTTCTAATGTGGAGGACACAGAAGGGAAAAGAACTCATAGAACGAATATCGAAGCGGCGCGGCTGGTTCCTTTACGCAAAGGCCTCCAAAATAATCGTTGCCACAGCTATGTTCTCCATGCTCGCCCTGCTGATATGGGAGGCCACAATCGTCCCCAACATACCCAAAGAGAACGCTCCATCCCCGGAAATGATGTTGGGAATCCCCGGAATAAACCCTGTCATACCCATCTGGTACGGAATCCTCGGCCTTCTGGTTGCCATGGTGTTCCATGAAGGGGCGCACGGTATTCTCACCCGGGCCAACAAGCTGAAACTGAAATCTCTGGGCATTCTTCTTCTTGTTGTACCGCTCGGTGCGTTCGTGGAGCCGGACGAGGAGGAACTTCAGGCCACCACGAAAAAGAAGAGGACCGATGTCTTTTCGGTGGGACCCGGCACCAACATAATCATCGCGTTCGTCGTAGTAATCATACTTGCAGGCTCAATGATGCCGTCCGTGATACCAGTGCACGACGGGGCCATTATCACCACCATTGCGGACAGGGGGCCAGCGTACTACTCAAACCTCACTGCCGGAACGGAAATATTGCAAATCGGGGGGGAGAACAGCACAGTGATAGACTCGCTTCAGAGCATCAACGAGGTAAAGGCGGAGCCGGGGCAGAATGTCCCAATACTTGTATTCACGGGAAAGGGTGAGCCGGTAATAGAGCGCTGCACTGCTGGCCTCGCGGTTCTGAAGGTTTCCGCAGGAGCACCGGCCGAGGAGGCCGGCCTTGAGCCGGGAATGATAATCTATTCCATTAACGATACGATCATACACAACTACACGGAGTTCAGCAGCGTAATCTCGGATATGAAGCCCGGAATCGGGGTGAACATGACGGTTTACAGTTATTTCGACAGTTTGATGGGCTATGCACAGAACAGCAGCGTTACCACCATAACACCTGCGGACAGATACGACTACTACAGTTCCGCATATGCGCCATATGCAAAGGAAAGCGATAAAGGAAAGGCATTCTTGGGTATTACGGTCTCCTACATGGGCCTCGGCCTTATGGATGTAA
Organism: archaeon; assembly: GCA_024281315.1. Lineage (GTDB taxonomy): Archaea > Thermoplasmatota > Thermoplasmata > JAJSAE01 > JAJSAE01 > JAJSAE01. The sequence goes on from JAJSAE010000019.1 coordinate 25,568, forward strand.
AGACGATTCCCCTGATATATTCACACCCGTTCGAAGGGGCCGAAGGCTTCCGCGGGTATGTTATGGCCGGCCTCGGCTATCTCGCCCTACCGTTCTATCATCTTTCTCCGATTGATGCGCCGCTCAGCAACATGTACGCCGCCACTGGAATATGGGGCGCGCTTCCGAACAGCGCATTCTGGATACTTGCAAACTCACTATACTGGATATTCTGGATTAACCTCATGGTGGGTCTTACGAATGCACTGCCGGCAATCCCGCTGGACGGAGGCTATCTCTTCAAAGATTGGGCCGATTCCATTCTCGTGCGGTTGAAAAAGGACAGCACAAAGGAGCAGCGGGAAAAGGTACTCACGGTTCTGATGTATGTCTTTTCATTCGGAGTCCTTGGTCTAATACTCTGGCAGATGATTGGTCCGAGGATTCTCTGAATCGCAGAACGGATTAAGAAAAAGAAGTGGGAAAGGGTAAAGTTTTTCAGTCGGTGACAATCTCGAATCCGTTCATATCCAGTATGAGCGGGAAATAGCCCCTGCGATGGTTTGATTTCCTCATCTTCACCACACTGAGAAAGAGGTTCACGGATGAGCCTTCTCTCTTCAGGTCGAGGTGTATAATGCCGTCGGCAAGGAAATCCTCGTCGTTGTCCGAGAACTGGTCGCTTCCCTGCTTCATCTCTGCTATTAGGAATGTGGTAAGGCCAAGGTCCCTGAGCCACTCAAACAGGTTGAACAGCTCGTTTCTCGGATTCTCAAAGTTCCCCATCAGCTCCAGAACCGGCATGGAATCTATGACAAGCAGCTCTATCTTCATGTTCTTCCGCAGGTTCTCCACATACATCTTGAAGACTTCCAGCCATGTCTGTTTGGACAGGTTGGTGAGTTTCTTCCGTATCATGGCCAGATCGAGAATGCTCATGGAGCCCTCAAGACCACTCAGGTCCATCCCGAGCCCTTTCATGTTCTCAAGCAGGCTCTCACGGCTCTGCTCCAGCGTTACATAGGCCCCCGGAATCGCTTCTTCATCGGCATTTTTGTACAGTATGTTGAATGCCAGCGATGACTTCATGGTCCCCGGTTTTCCGGCAATAAGAACGATGTGGCCCTTCGGTATTCCATTGCTGGTTGACTCGTCCAGCCCCTTTACATAGGTCTTTATCCTCTGCATTTTTAATTACCTCCTCTGTGGCGGTATGGGCTTCTTACTTAAAATAGTTTGCGTCAATGTCGGAGGATAAGTTCATCTTGCAGGGAAAAAATTCAATACACAGCACAGCAATTACTTCGGCCTTACTTATGGCGGACTGTCCCGTATTTCTTCTTTATCCTCCGCTTTTTCCGGCACGAAGTCAAAGCTCTTCCGCACCGATTTGAACGAGAAGAATACGACGGAGAACACCATGCTCAGCACGCCGGCGTAGAATATCACCGTGGTGGCCCCGATTCTGTCCGCAACAATCCCCTCAATGCCCATGGAAACCAGTATGGAGACCTGAAGTATCGAGCCGAAGGCCCCGAACACCCTTCCGCGGATTGCGTCCGGCGCGGCCTCCTGCATAAGGGTCGTTATGGGGGTGTCGAAGAATACAACGCCGATGCCCACCAGCGCAAGGGTTTCTATGACCACGAATGTGTGGTGAACGAAGGTTATTATTACAATGGAAACGGAGAACATTATAACGCCGCTGAATACTATGCTCTTCTTTGAAAACGCACTGCCGATTACGGTAAGGGTCAGGGCCGCAAGAACGGAGCCGATTCCCTGCGCCGTATCTATTATTCCGAAGCCCATGAGGTTCATGCCCAGCACATCGCGGATGTATATCATGAATAACGGGTTCAGGCCGCCGATGAATGCCATCACCATGGCCGTGAGAATGAGAACATGCCGTATCACCGGGTTCTGCCAGCAGAACTTCAGGCCGTCCGCAGTCTCCTTCCATATCTCCTTCGCCTTCTCCACCTTCCCCTCCACCTCGCCGCCGTACTTTATTAGAAAGATGAAAAGAGCGGATGCAAAGAAGGAAACGACATCCAGCATGATTGCGGTATCGCCGCCGAGAATCCCGACAATGGCCGCACCGAGGGCAGGGCCGATTATCATGGAGACCATGTTTGTCATCTGGGACATGGAGTTGGCGGAGAGCAGGAGTTCCTCATCCACCGTATGGGGAATGATGGCATTTCTCGCAGGGAAGAAGAATCTGGCAACGGTGGAGAGCATGAAAAGGGAGAGGAACATGTACCATATCTCGCCGTAGAAGAGAAGGCTGAGAACGATAATGGCCCGGAGAATATCTGCTGTAATCATGACGGTCTTCCGATTCCAGCGGTCCACATAACTCCCGGCAATCGGCCCGAATATCAGGGCGGGGACGGACATGGCCACCATCATGAGCGCTGCGTACTCCGCACCGAGGCCCCTGTCGAAAAGAACAATGCCTATGACCGCCATGAAGAAGAACTGGTCCCCGAAGTTGGAGATCAACTGGCCAATCCAGAGTTTGAGAAAGTCGCCTTTCAGTGTCCTCCGGATATTGCTCTTGGCCATGGTAAGGAAACGGTATCACGCTATATAAACATTTGCAGGATGGTGCAGTTTTCCCTTTGCACCTACTCTTAGAGGGCTTTTAAGGCATCATCGCATTTTTTAACATAGTCTGTTCTTCCTTCTTTTTCGAATAACTCTCTGGCTTTTAAAAACATATTTTTTGCATCCTTAGTTTTTCCAGTAATCGCATATAATACACCTAAGTTGTAATGTGCAGCAGCATATTTTGGATTTATTCGTATAGCCCTTCTGTACTCCCGTTCTGCCTCGTCGTATCTCCCCACATTCACTAAAAAGTTGGCAGAACTATAATATCCCTCTGCATAGAATGGTAGGGCCTCACCATTTTCTATTTCTTCTTCTTTATCCATTTCAATTAATGCAGAAAGAAGATTATGTTCTGCTTTGCTATCTCCTGGATGCACTCTAACCACTTCTCTAAACTCTTTCACAGCCTCGGGGTACTTTTGCATTTTTAGTAATAACACTCCGAGATTATTATGCGCATCCGCATAATCTGGGTCAATTTGTGTAGCTTTTTTATACATCAGAGCTGCTTCTTCAGTACTCCCCAATCTTTCCATCAAAAGCCCGATGTTATAATATGCTTCTTTAAAATCTGGCTTAATTTTTATAGCTTTCAACCACTCTCTCTTCGCATCCTCATACTTTTCTAAATACATGAGCACATAGCCATAGTTATAATGGGCTCCGGCATAATTCGGCCTCATTTCTAGTACTTTTTCAATAAACAGAGCCCCGATATGTATCTTCTTATCATGTTTTTGTCTCGCCCCTTCATCAGCAAGAAGTATTCCGACGGTAAGCAGAATATCAACATACTCCTCTTCACTTGCAAAACTCAGAAATTCTTCTAAATACTCTGACATCTCATCCCAATATAGCTTCCTTTCATTAAGTTCTGAGTGGATGAATTCCCTACAAATAAAAGGATGAAAAGTTTCAATAAGTGAATCACTTACAATTATAAGCCTTTTCTTTTGAAGTGCCATCAACTGCCTCCACCCATCTTTAACAGCATTCACTAGTATTTCTTTGGGATATTCGCCTTCATAACTCTTTATAAGAAATATTCTGAGCAGGCTCTTTTTTAACTCGAAATCACCCTCTAATGAACGGTTGATAGCATCAAATTTCTTTTGGAGAATATATTCCACTTTCTCTTCCTTTTCCTCCGTAACAATCCCCAAAAGAAGAAAGGCCCCCGGCCTATTTCCATATTTTTCTATGAATTCCTGCACACCCGCTGTTCTCCATTCCACACCTCTGAATTTCAGGTATCGTTTCGCATCATTTTCTGTTAGCGATAAATCATATCTGCTACATCTGAAATCTATCAATTCCGACTTCTGAATTATCTCTTCTCCGCTTTTTAACACAAAGAATTCAATTCTTTCAGCAATCAAAACCGATACATTCCTATCCTTTAATGCCGAGATTTGACTGAGCAAATCCCTTACTCTCTCTTTGGATTCATACATATCATCTATCACGATGAGAGCCCTTGTATCATTTTCTGCGATATCCACTATTTTCTCAGAGTTAAAATCACTTCTTATCTTCAGATAAACCTTCCATCCTTTTCTATGAAAGTCATAGGCAATTCTCCTCAAAATTACAGTTTTCCCCATACCACTCTCACCGAGGATTATGGCGTTTTTTCTTTCTTCTTCAATCTCTTTCTCTATCTTCGGCGTTATGTCTCTTCCTACATCCCAGCCGTAAATAAAAGGATTCCAGCTTTGTATTGTCATTCCAGATTGAAAAGCCTCTTTTTCGCTCTCTATGATTTCATCTTTCGTACTCGTACATCTCTCTATGTCTTTCTCTATAACGATAAAGCCACATTGCTTTACTTCTTTCAGAATTTCGTCTAGTTTTTCCTCTATTCTCTGATACTCAAGGCCTACCTCTTTTAAAAATTCTCTATCCTCAACTGGAAATGTATCTGCTTTTTCAACAACTTCTTTTATCTCCTTTTCGATAATCTCAGCGAGTTTCTTTCCACTCTCTTTTTTCCTATGGACATCATAAATCGCAAAGGTAAGGCCCAATAAAGGACCTACAGGAGTGGGGGATAAGGCAAGCTTACATAATTCCTTAATGACAGGACTGTATTTACCAAGAGGCTCCAATCGCTCCGCTAGCTGCTTCTTGTCCGTTTTATCCTGAGCGTTTCTCGCCTTCTTTACAAGCTTTTTCAGTTCTTTTCGCATCTTTTACCCCTTGCGCATTAGGATAACGACCTGCCGCTTAAATAGTTTTTCTATCTTAAAATCCCTTTGTGCAAACCATGAGGCCAAACCGGACATATCCTTCGGATGGACACCCCCTTCTTTCCAATCAATACCTATTTATAACGGTTGCTCGTTTATCATCTGAGGCTGGTAATCGTGCAGAAGATTAAGAGCGGCATATACGGGCTTAACGGCATCCTTGACGGCGGATTGAATAGGAACTCCACAACCGTAGTCATCGGAGGCTCCGGTGCGGGAAAGACCACAATGGCCACGCAGTTCATCCGCAGAGGCCTGGAGAAAGGGCAGGAGGCCATATTCATCAGCCTTGACGAGAACAAGGAGCAGATTATCAAGGAAGCGGTGGAGATGGGATGGAGCGAGATTCTGAACTACCTTGAGGATGAGAAGCTGGTATTCATCGACGCCTCCGGCCGCGAGTTTTCCAAGTTTATTAACAGCGAACTGCCCGCCTTCGTAAAGGAATGGAAAGGGGCCAACAGCAGGATTGTAATCGACCCTCTCACGCCGGTCATGTGGTCCACCACGCAGGCGTACGACCAGCGGGAACTTATAGGGTTCATGTTCAAGCAGACGAGAAAGGTGGGGACCGTTTTATGCACACTGGAAGAGCACGGAACCGCCGGCGATCTGTCCGGCCCTGAAACGATAATCCCCATGTATCTGGCCGATACCGTACTTCATCTGAGGTACAGTGTCATGAACGAAGAATCAAAGCGGTTTATCAAGGTCATAAAGGCCAGAAGCACGAGGCACAGCCAGAGGGAGCACCCGTACAGCATAATAAAGGGGCTGGGCATGGTCATCGAGAACACCGAGGAAGGTATGAGAAGCGGAAAGAAGGCTACCAGAGCGTTCCGGGCCCTGCTTAAGGAGAACAGAAGCAGAATACCGGTTCATGTGTATCAGAGAATAATGAAGGCGGCGGAAGAGATGAGCGACGAGGACTTTCAGGCCATAAGCCCGGCCGAACTCGTAACGGAAGTAATAAGGGAGTACACGGAAGATGCAAAAAAGAGGACTGGGTAGGGCCCTTGAAGACGCACTTCAGGGGAAGGAAGAGAGACGGCCGAGAAAAGGCGCGAAAAGCGTGCTTTCCAACCCCGTGAGGCAGCAGATATATCAGTACCTAACCCTGCATCCTTGTGCCTATCTATCCATTATTTCAAAGGATATGCTTATTTCCATACATACTCTAGAATGGCACCTGAAAAAGTTGTCGGAGAGCGGCTATATTACGGAGCAAAGAATAGGAGGATACCGGATATATTTCCCGATTCATCTGGTGGAAAAAGACGATGTGCGTCCCCTGCACCTTCTTAACAGAGAGAACCACCGGCTCATATTTTCGTGTGTCATGCATCATCCCGGAATGAGCATGAAGGAGTGTGCGGAAAACTGCGACCTCTCCATCAGTTCCACCGTAACGGCCATAGGTGACCTCAAATCGGAGAATCTCGTAACCTCGGTGGAGGACGGGCGGTTCAGGCGGTTCTTTCCCTCCGACAGGCTTCAGCAGCTTCTGAACAGGGGAGATGAACGGCAGGAGTTCTTTCTGAAATGGCTGCTTGACCGCCTTTATGAAGAAGGATTGCAGCCGGAAATCGCCAAGAAGGAGGACGGATTCGTGCATTTATCTTTGAGGTCGGGCGGAAGTGTTAGCGGGATGACTGCGGGCCTCAATCCATGGAAGAGTGTTCTTAAATTTTTGTTATAGTCGTTACTTAGTTCTTCTAACACTACTTTCAATCCCTGCTACAAACCATATATACTCCTGATCCGGCTCTCGTATTTGTGACTAAGAAAGAGGGCAGTATCGAAGAGTTTCTTCACATACCCGGCATAAACAGGCAGCGTGCCGAGCTTCTTCTCAGTCACGGCTTTAAATCGCTTGAGGACCTGAAAACAGCGAAACCGGAGGAACTTCAAAGCATCCCCGGAATCGGGAAGAGGACGGTTGAGAGAATTTATGATTACATTGAGGAAACGGATGGCCACTGGTACAGAGGGAACCACGCCGATGTGAATGTCTGCCCTGTCTGCGGCTCAATGATTCCCGGGAATGAGGATATCTGCCCGTCATGTGGCATAAAACTCTCTGCCATTGAGCCTCCGGATTACGAATCCGATGCGGAGCTTGAGAGCCTTATTTCCGATTCCATCGTTCAGAAAGGGGAAAGGAAAGGCTCTGCCGATCATGACGGTTACTGGTATAAGGAGAGGAAGGAAGGTCTGCTTATATGCCCTGTCTGCGGCTCCTTTGTTGATGAAGATGCGTCCTACTGCCAGAAGTGCGGCGCGGTGTTCGAGGCAGGAGAGGAAGAGATACCGGAGAAACCTCAGGAAGAGATAGACTACTGGTATAAAGACGCACCTTCCCTGTTTGTATGCCCCGTTTGCGGTTCGTTTGTCAATGAGGACTCCGATTCCTGCCCGAACTGCGGTGCGATATTCGAGGGAGAGGAGGATATTTCCCCCGTGCCGGCACCTCCCGATGTTGCGGAGGACAACCATCTGTTCATATGTCCCAATTGCGGGGCCTTTGTGGATTCCGAAGCGGACAGCTGCCCGAACTGCGGAGTGTTTTTCGAGGGAGAAGAGACGGTAAAGCCGGAGATGGCTGCGGAAGCGGAAAGAGAGGGAGAAGACCTCTATGTCTGTCCGGAATGCGGAAACATAGGTATTGACTACGGTCTTTGTCCCGTGTGCCATGCGGAACTCATTCCCGCCTCATCTTTGAGCAGTGAAGAGAGAGATGTTCTGGAGAGTCCGAAGGGTTTTTCAATATGCCCTCTGTGCGGCGCCTTTGTTTCCGCCGATGCGGAAATCTGTACGCACTGCGGTGCTGTGTTTGAGGGTGAAGAAATACCTATCGAAAAGTATGAAAAGGGAGAGCTGGAGGGCGAAGAGCCTCTTCCAGCAGTGGAAAAATTTGAAACCGGAGAGGTCCCGACTCAGGAAGGAAAATCAGGAGATGTGAGCGAAAAGAAGAGTATAACTAGAGACATTATGAAAAGATGGTCCCGGATTTCGGATAGCGAGGATGAAGAACCGATTCTGGAAGCCCTTAAAAAGAACAGTGAACTGGAAGAAAAAACGGTGGCCGCAAACGACCTCAGAGAGTCCATAATATACTACGATGATATGCTTTCCAAAAACCCGGAACTCGCACCGGCATGGGAAGCGAAAGGGGAGCTTCTGGCCAAAGCCGGAGACTATCCCAAGGCCATAGAAGCATTCGAAAAGGCAGCAGAATTGAGGCCGGAGAAAGAGGACCATTATAAAACAACCATTCTGGAAATACTCGGCACAAACAACGGAAACGGCTCCTTAAAGATTGATGAGAATGTTGATGCAGACTCCATTGAGAGAGCACTGGCCGGATTCCGACAGCTCCTTGAAATGGAGCCAGAAAATGCAAAACTTTGGCAGATAACTGGAGAACTCCTTGAGAAACTCGGTCGCTCGGAGGAGGCTTTAAAGGCATTTGATCGGGCCATAAGCATCTCCACAGGAAGGATTGAAAGCCCGGACGAGAAGAGCAGCAGAGAGAACACCGGAGCTTTTCCCGCTTATAAAAGGGAAAACACAGTAAATTATGTCAGAGGAGGAAGGACCAACGGAATGGTTAACGGAAGGGGGCGCACAAACGGAATAAAGGGAAGAGTAAACGGGCTTGTGAACGGGAGCGGAAGGACAAACGGAATGGTTAACGGAAGAGGGCGTACAAACGGATTGATGGGAAAGGTCAACGGCCTGATTAACGGCAATGGAAGGACAAACGGGCTGGTAAACGGCGTGGGGCTTGTCAACGGAAAGGGGCTAATAAACGGCAACGGTCTTCTTGACTCCCGTGGCAATCTTCTGCGTCCTCCGTCGTACGGTGGCGGTTTCTGGGCCAGCAACCGTTCTGTTATTGCCGCTGGCCTAATCCTCGTCCTTCTGATTCCTGTTCTTTTCAATCTGTTCCTTGTGCCTGCTCCGGGCGGTTTTCAGGTTGACGGGAACTTCAGCGAATGGTCTAATGTCATAGGTTTCGACGACCCTGCAGGCGACATTTCAGTGCCCGCCCTTGACATAGTGGAGGTCAAATCGCACATGATTGGCGATACTCTGGCACTTTACGCGTCCACGGAATCCGAGATTTTCAATGTTCCCGATGCGGAGACCCTTTACTTCTTCATTGATTCTGATAACGATTCCTCCACCGGCTATCTTCTGGGCGGCGGCCTGGGCGCCGACTACATGGCCTCCGTCACGGGCTGGGACGGTGTTGTCCACAAATCGAGTCTATACTCCTTCGACGCATCCCGGAACCGGAACGACTGGAACGGCTTTACGCTCCAGAACAGCATACCCGCAGCGAACGCGGGGAATCAGATGGAGACACGATTTTATCTGATGCAGGCGACCAGTCCTAAAATAAGGGCTTTTGCGGTCAATTCGACACTTGCCACGGATGTATGCGATGCCGATGTTGTACCGGGGGAGGCACCTCTCTTCATCCTTCAGCGTTCTGGCACATCCGGAATTGTGGCCGGAGGAGACGAATTCACACCCCTTATCTTGGACATAAGGAACGGCAATGCGGCGGCGAACATAACCGCTCTTAATCTCTCGCTCGGCTCCGGGAGCAATCCGAATGAGATAGAGCAGGTCCGCATCCTGCTGGACAATGGAGACATGGCCCTCGGTTCAGGGGATATTGAGGTGGGAAAAGGCTCGTTTAGCGGAAGGAACCTGCGTATCAACCTCTGGATGAACCCTCTCGAAGCCAGCTCCGTCACGAGGCTGTATGTGGTATCAACCGTATCCGGCAGCGCAAACCCAGGCGACTCGGTTTCCCTGAGTGTTTCATCGGTGGAAGGTCAGGGAATTGTAACGACCATTCGCAGCCAGCTTTCCGGCGGGATCTATGTGGACTTCGCGCCGGAGATAAGAATAGACGGTTCCTTTGCGGACTGGGAAACCGTTCCCGCAAACCCGGACCCCTCCGGGGATGTCGAGAGCGCAAGGGGTGTTTCCAGCAGAAACATAGACATACTGGACAGCAGAGTATATCCATCCACAAACATATCTTTCTATATGAGGCTTGGCGGCAGAGTGCTCGGCGGAACCGACATACCCAATCTGGTGAACAGGACCTCACCACCGAGCCCCCTGAGCATAGATACTGACGGAGACACCGTCCCGGATCTAAACGATACCTATCCGGATGA
>JAJSAE010000020.1 GCA_024281315.1 archaeon
CATGGTTGATTGTAATGGCAATTACCTTTGACCTTGAAAAGACCTCTAATAGCTCTATCTCGCTTTCCAGGGTCGGCATTGGCATATAGGGGAAATCTCCGATGTTCTTTCTCTTCGGAGGGTGCTGAACTATGATTGCCCGTGGTCTCGCGCCTCGTATAATGGCACATGCACTAAGGTATGCCGGATGGCTCAATGCACCTTGGCCTTCAACTATGATTATATCCGGATGTTCCGTATCATATGCCCCCATAACCGCGTTTTCTATCTCCCCGGTCATAAATTCCTCGACAATAGCATCTATTGCAACGCCATACTTTGCGCCTTGAATCAATCCTGTCTGGCCAGTTGCCACGAACGCAACATTCAACCCCTCTTTCCTCAACGCTTCTACAAGGATCATCGATGTGGTCCTCTTGCCAACTGCACTGTCTGTGCCAAGTACGGCCACTATTGGTGTGTTGACCTTCAGAATGCGCCCGGAGAACAGATGTAACTCCTTTTTTGCGAGAGGTTTTCTGACATCGTATATCTTGACCCCACACTCCTCTGCCTTTTGTGTAAACTCTTCATCATCGTTAAAGAACTCATGGAGGCCGCTCACTATGTTCATTCCCTTTTCCATCGCCTTAAGTAATATCTTCCTCTGCTCCTCATTAAGGAACGCCTCAAGAGGTGCAACACCGTATATGAAATAGTTTGGAATCTCTTTTAGTCTCTCAATGGCATCATCGAGATCATGGAATATAGGTATCCCATTTTTCACTCCGTCGAGATATTCTCCAGCATCCATACCAGCCTTTGTACTGTCGATAACACCGGCGATCTCGTACTTTTCAGAGTGCCTAACAAGTCCATTTGCAGTCTTCCCATCCATCTTCCCAAATTCTTTTTCACAATATACTATTGCCTTTGCTTTCATGTATTGTTACCTCAATTGGCAGAGAACCGAATGGTCAGCCAGATATCTTCCTCTGTTTTTACCTTGCTCTTTTGAAAATTTATTGATTTCTATATCCGTTATTAAGTGCAACCATTGGGGCAATATAAATCTATCGATAAGGGGCTCTGAATTTATTGCATATAACTCGGGTATATCTGCACTATTGCGGATATATTTTCTTTGTCTCCTCATTCTTTATCTCCTTTTTTCTTTTCGTATATCGTGGTTTTCCTGTCATCCAGAGGGCTTTTTATGTTTTCAATATATCCGGCACTCACGGGAGGTAGATACTCCCATAACATTTAAACTTTTATGTCCCAAAAGTTCCTGCAAATATGGCCTGAACAGTTCTCTCACAGATGTGTCTTTCCTGTATTTTGCGGCAATAAACCACACTCAAACCCTCCTAACCCTGACCATCGGCAGCACCGCAATGAACACAACCCCAACAACCGCAAGGGCAACGCCAACACCATAAACATCCGCAAGTAGCCCGATTATCGGAGCGAACACAGCCGTTATTATTGTTATCAGCTGAGACTCAACGCTGAGGCCGGATGCCATGACCCTGCTCTCTATCGTATCGCTTATGTAGCCGACATTCAGGGGTCTTCTCAGGTTCTGCATGATATAAAGACCGATGAACGCAGCAACGGAAACAGGATACCAGCCGACATAGGCGGACAGGCCGGAGATAATAAGGAGGCACGCACCGATGATATATGTCAGGTTTATGCCTGTGGATATATCGGCCACTTTTCTGGCGAATCGGCCCGCACTTCTGGAGGCAAAGGATGTAAGGAGGTAGAGGAAGAAGTAGGTTACACCCACGATTATGGCCACTCTCTGCTGGTCGGCCAGATAGAGAAGAACGGGGAGGGTAACAGCCTGTGCCTTGAGGATTGGCTGAAGATACTCCTTCGAGGCCTTAAATATCCCGCCGAACATGGAGGAGTTGAGTATTCCTCTTACGGCATTTCTGTTTCTGAAGATACCAGTGAATGAACCCCATGTCTCGGAAAACGACCTGCCGAGCCCGCCTTTCTCCCTCTTTCTCCCCCTTGCAATATCGCCGTCAAGGTATGCGGGATAGGATGCCATCAGGAAAAGTTCCAGAATATACGGGACAATGGACGCAAGGAATACGATGCGGTAATTACCGTAATGGAAAACGAGAACGACTGCAATGAGGGCAGATATGGCCGAGCCGAACTGCGATGCCGACCGGGTGTGGCCGTAGTACTCCACCTTCATCTCCTCCATTCCGTTTATCTTCAGGTAGTCCAGAATCATAGCCTTATGTGTCCCGCTCCTGAACGCCTCCCCAGACGCAAAAAATACCATGGCCAGCGCATAGAACCAGAAGCCGGGGAGAAGGTAGAATATGGAAAAAGAAACTAGATAGGATGAAAAGGAGAGTAGCATGGATTTTCTTCTGCCGAACGAATCCGCAAGGAATCCGGTAGGGAGTTCGAACACATTCACGAAAATCTCCCTTACGGAGTAGAGAAGACCGATAGAGAGAAACGAAAGACCGGCATCCCTGAAAAACAGAATGATAAATGGGTCGAAAAACCTCAGGTTCTTCAGGAATCCGTAGAGCCGAAACTTCAGGTACATTCTGTCGTGTGGGATTGACATTGACTGCACAATGATGCACACATAAAAAAGATTATCGGATTACATTCCCTCTTCTATATAACGATCTACAAGGTGTCGCAGCATCGCAGAACTGAACTCCTCCTCTTCGAAGGGGCGTTTTCTCATCCGGTGGGGCAGTGCGAGTTCGGCGGCCACAATGACATCTTCCACATCCGCCTCCGTCCGACCCTCGAATGCGGCATGTGTTCTGGCCGTTCTTTCAATTATTATGTCTCCTCTGTGGCCGTCAATATTGAAGTCAATCCCTATTTTACTGATAAGGGCCATCATTCTCGGAGGAGTGGTAACATCCTTCAGTTTTTCGGTAGCTTTGGCGATTCTGTCCCTTATCTCCCGTTCCTCGTCTGCAAACTTCTCTCTGAAACCGATGGGGTCCTCAAGGAATTCTCTGGAGCGTTTTATAACCTCCACTCTCTCCTTAACATTGTCAAGCCCCTTTATCTCCACCTGAAGCGCGAGCCTGTCAAGAAGCTGCGGCCTCAATTCACCCTCCTCCGGGTTCATACTTCCTATGAGAATAAACTTGGATGGATAGCTCATGCTTATCGCTTCTCTCTCAATGGTCACGACACCCATGGCGGCCACATCGATCAGTGCATCTATGATATTGTCTTCGAGAAGGTTTATTTCGTCTATGTAGAGTATGTTCCTGTGGGCCTTTGATAGAAGCCCGGGCTCGAAACTCTTCTTTCCTTCGGTGAGAACCTTTTCAATATCGATGGAACCGATGAGCCTGTCCTCTGTAATGTTGAGAGGAATATCAACTATACTGACCGCTCTGTATTCAGGCACAATCTCGTTCCTTTCGGCCCTTATCCTGCACTCGAAGCAGTACTTTTCAGGAAGGTCTGGATCACAGTTAAATCTGCACCCCTTAACAGCTTTTATCCTCGGCAGAATGTCTACGAGCCCTCTGACGGCAATGGACTTTGCGGTCCCTTTCTCTCCCCTTATGAGAACCCCGCCGATTTCGGGATTTATGACATTCAGTATAAGGGCTTTTTTAAGGGCTTCCTGCCCCACTATAGCGACAAAAGGGTAAAATTCCTTATTCCTTGCGTTGTCAAGAATGGAAAGATTA
>JAJSAE010000021.1 GCA_024281315.1 archaeon
CACTTCCATATTCCCGTACTCCGGCTCAACGAGGATTACAATATCAGGCCTCTTGAAGTCCACCTGTTTTTCCCATCTGGCAGATAGGATTTTTCCGAACTCGCGGTTAAATTCCGACTTCAGGAGTTCCGCATCGGTTATTCCCGCCTCGGCCCATAGTTGCTCCTCCCTGTTGGTCGTGTACGGCGTAAGACGCGTGCCCACAAGGAATGTATCGAACTCCAGCCCTTCGGTTTTCTCGGATGCAATACCGACAAAATCTTCCAGCCCGTCAAAGATGTTATCACAGAACCAGCATGGGCTACTCTCACGGTTCACGATGCCTTCCTCTTCGAGTCTTTTCCTAACCGCGGTGCCCCTCTCCAGATTTGTGAGGCCATGACCGATTCTTCCGAACAGCCGGCCCAGACACCTGTCGCAGAGTTCATGCTCCTGCAATGCCTTTTTCGCCTGTTCCAGCATCTCATCCGAAACAATAAAAGCCGTGTCCGCCTCCGTATCCGGCATCAGTGCTCACCGTCTTTGATTTCGGGGTAGTGTGAATCCACGAAGTCCCACAGGGAGCCGTCTTCTCCTGTGCTCAGGCTTCCGTACCATGCCAGAACGCCGCCCTTCATTTTTTCCCACATCTCGTTAAGGTCCGCATCTTTGAGAGGTGCATCGTAAACCAGCCATCTTCTCGTGGTAACCGTGCTTCCGGTCCGTGAGGATTCCAGTTCAAAATATACCCTGAAATGGGTGTGTTTCTTCCAGACATAGAAGTCGGCACGGAGGGCTTGATACCTGTCTTTTTTGCAGTCCAGTATAACCTCGCCCACATCATCGAAGCTGAAGTCCTCCTTCATGATGAACTCCTTTTTTCCTCTGTAAGAGCTGACATCCCACTGCCACGGTGTCAGCCGCATATCCTCCCTTCCCAGATCCACGGCAAACCGGATCCATATCTTCAGGAATGTCTCGGAGAGTTGTCTGGCTATGTCTCCCCTCGGCTCTTTGTGTATCTTTTTCCGGTAAGCGTGGGTCATCTTTTCGAGTTCCGCTTCCATCTCTTCTGTCCATCTGTCCATGGGAACGGGAACGGAGAGAAATATTAAAGGTTAACCGCAAACGCCCGCCAGCAGAACAAATTTTTAAATACTGATAGTCTTTATGCCCGCTTACATCCGTTATTTAAGGTTTAATAGATGATTAAGGAGGTCTTTAATGGCTAAGAAGCAGAACCGAGCCGCATCCCGTAAAGTAAAAGACAGATGGAAGTCGAAAGAATGGTACAATGTACTGGCACCGCAGATGTTCAATCTGGCCAGAATAGGGGAAACCCTGAGCAGCGAGCCTGACAGCGTGGTGGGCAGAGTGGCCACCGTTACACTTCAGGACCTGACCGGCGATTTCTCAAAGGCGCATCTGAAGTTGAAGTTTAAGGTCAGAGATATAAGGGGCTATGATGCCTATACCGAGTTTATCGCCCACGACATGGCCAACGATTATGTGAGAAGGCTCAGCAGAAGACACAGGTCCAAGGTTGACACGGTGGTGGATGTCAAGACTGCGGACAACTATATCCTTAGAATCAAGACAATGGCCGTAATAGATAGGAGAATGCAGGCAGGCCAGAGAACAGGAATAAGAAATATAACCGTAGAGACCCTGAGAGAATACACAAAAAACAAGAGCCTGGCCGAAGTCGTGAAAGGCATGGTTACCGGAGAACTCTCCAGAATACTCGCCAGCAGATGCAAGCCCATTGTCCCCGTCCGCAGGATGGAAATAAGAAAGAGCGAGGTCCTCAAACCCGGCGATGTGAAGTCCGTCGATGAAATAATCGAGGAAGAAAAGAAGCGTCAGGAGGAAGAGGAGGCAAAGAAGGCAGAGGAAGCCGCACGAAAGGCTGCAGCAGCAGAGGCCAGAGCAAAGGAAGAAGCGGAAAAGAGCGAGGGGGCCGTTGCGGAATCCGAGGAGAAGGAAGAAGAAAAGGCCGAGGTCTCTGCACCGGAACCGGAGAAAGAGGAAGCAGAGAA
>JAJSAE010000022.1 GCA_024281315.1 archaeon
AGAGGAGTATCAGATAACCGGAAAAGCCGTAAACAAGCATGGCCTTTTTTTCCTTCTTGTAGTTGAGGAAATGGAAGATTCCGTATATCCAGAGTATATCCACCAGTATGAGAAGCACATCGTTCATGAAATGTATTGTATCGGACATGCAGAAGCATTCTGTGGCTGTTATAAGCAGTACAAGAACTCTGAATCCCATGAAATACAGTGCAAAACTCCAGATGGCAATGTGTAATTGATGAATCTGGAGATAGAGGTATGTAAGGGCCATAGCCAGTGCTAACGAAACTATGGTTGCAATGAGCATTGCCGCTATGATTAACCCCTCTAATGTCATCAATTAGGCATGGTACTGCTGGTATTTATATGTTTGCATCCCGCTCTCTTTGGTCAAAAGAGTTTTCTCAGCCTGAAAATGTCCTCCGTATTTTTCGCTTTGATTTTCAGCTTCCCGGTGGCCCACGCCTTCATCGGTCTTAAATCCCCGCTTATGAGCTTTTGTATGGAGTCCTCGTTGGATATTATGTTTATATCCGGGTCTTCAAGACCTCCCTTCTCTATGCTGCTGGCAGTCATATTCCTGACGAAAAAGTGAAGGTATCGTGTCCCGTCCGGGTCGTTAAGTTCAATCTGGACGCTTCTATCCATCCCTTTTAACTCGCTCTGGAGCTTATCATCGGTCTTAATTCTCTCATTGAAGCGGTTGATGAGGTCCTGAAGTGTTTGCTGTATGCTCATTGGTTCACCATCCCACCGCAATTCCCCATCCTTTTTAATCCTTGCGCCGGTTGAAATCTTCAAGTCGGGTTTTATGCACTCCTCTCTCTTGCAGCAGTTTTTTTGCGGTTTGCCATGACTGACGGGTATATGGCGGAAGTTCTCCGTTCCTCTGCACCCACTCCCTCAGAAATCTCTTTGTTTTCGGGTCTGACGGGTATCCGCTTCCTAAATCATATCTCAGCTCCTCTGCTATTTTTCTAATCTCCCTGTCTCTGGTTGTTTTTGCAATGATTGATGCTGCGGATACTATCGGGAATATGGAATCTCCCCTGTGTTTGGAGTGAATAACCGTTTCCCTCAGTCCGCTCTGTTTTCGAACGCTCTCTCCGAACCTCTTTTCATAAACATCTACCGCATCCAGATATGCAACTTCCGGCCGCAGCTCTCCTAAAATCCTGCCGTAAACCATCTCCTCCAGTTCGTTCATTGTCATTTTCTCCCTCAATCTGTCGATATCTCTCGCAGAGACAATTTCTACCCTGCATTCGCAGACCTGTTCTATCCGTTCTCTCAACTTCTCTCTTACGGAAGGCCGCAGCATCTTCGAGTCTTTCACGCCCATTTCCACCAATAGCCTTTCCTCCTCCTTTTTACAGGCCACCCCTGCCACTACGAGAGGCCCGATCACCGGCCCCCGCCCCGCTTCATCGATTCCTGCAATTCTCATCTGTCACACCAGCCTGTCGTCCGTTTTCTCAGATTCTCAGCCACGGACACGAATGGGAAAAAGCATATATATAGGTTGCTTATAGTTGCATGTAGATGCAGTTGTTCTGGAAGATGGATACCGGCCGAAGGAATCTCTACCTTCTCTCCTTCCTTGCGTTCATGGTAATGACAGGCTTCGGTCTTGTCATGCCTCTCCTTCCTATTTATGTCAAATTGCTAGGGGGGAATGCAACGGAACTCGGTGTTCTCATGGCCTCTTTCATGCTAACGCGGGCCGTTTTTGCCACCGGTTTTGGGAATCTCTCCGACAGAATCGGCCGGAAGAATATAATTCTGGGCGGTGTTGTTCTGTACGGTGTCCTTTCCATAGTCTTTGCTCTCTCCACAGAGATGTGGGAACTGCTTCTTGCAAGGTCAATTCAGGGGATTTCTTCGGCGATGGTCTGGCCCGTAAGTGAAGCCCTTATTATTGATTCGGTGGAGCCGGCCGAGAGGGGCTATGCCATGAGTGTCTACATGGTCTTCAGCAATGCGGGAATGGCGGCGGGGCCGTTCCTCGGCGGCGCCCTTTTGTATATTGGGAGAGAGCACCTTCATCTGCCCGTTCTTGAGAGTTACAGGTTCCCATTCTACTTCACCGGCATTATAATGTTCATGGCTTTTGTCGCTGTTCTTATCTTTGTAAAAGATATTCTTCCGCCATTGACGGAAAAGGAGGCACGGGACCGCAAAGAGGAGATAAAAACCATAGAAATTGAGCCTGAGGTACGGCGTTCTCTGAGAGTACTTTACGCCAATGGGCTGATGAACGGATTTGCCATGGGCCTCGTTTCCTCCATCCTCGTATATTACATCTCCATTCGCTTTTTCCCTTATGACGATGCCACTGCAGGGACGGTCATCGCCGTTATAATGGGGTTAGCCACCCTATCCGGAATGTTCGTGGCCATACCCGCGGGAAAGATTGCCGACAGAATCGGAAGGAAGCCGCAGATTATAATCGGAGGATATCTGTCCAGAATTGCAACGATATTCATGCCATTCATGCCCACTGCGGCCCTTGCGGGAAACATGGTCCTTCTTCGCTTCAGTGCGTTTAATGTGACCAGTCCTGCATTCCGCGCACTTCAGGCCGACCTCATACCGGAAAAAATAAGGGGCAAACTCATCGGTTTCCTTCAAACCATGTTCAATACAGGGGCAATAGTGGGGCCGATTATAGGCGGTGTACTCTTCGATGCTTTTTCCAATCACAGATATATGCTTGGCCCTCTGAGCATCCCGGGAGAATCATTCCCATTTATTCTTAGCGGAGGAGTGGGGATTTTCACCATCACACTAATCTGGCTCTATGTGAAAGAACCTGATATAAAATAAACCCCTCGATTACTGTTCGGCTTCCAGTAGGGAGAGAAGTTCTTCCATTTTCTTCCTGAATCCTTCATCCCTGCGGTATTTCAGAAGGAGATTTATGCTTTCGATGGTCCAGACGGTATATAGGCCTATGTCCTTCTCGTCCTTAATCGCTTCCATATGCTCGGCGTTGTCCTTCTCCAGCTCGGCAAAAATCTCCGAGAGTTTCACGGCGCCTTCTCTGGAAACATTTTTTATGAGTCCCATCTTCTTCAGCATGTCAAGCAGGCAGAGTTTCTTTTCTATACTCTGGTCCTTCATTATCTTTTTCCGGTCTCCGAACTCGCCTCCTTCCGGGACGAGAATGAATACCTTTGCAGTTCTCGAGTATATCTTTTCCGGAATGTGGTGTGTTTTCCTCTCTCCCGATGGATATACATACCCGTTCTTTTCCAGTTTCTCTATGTGCCGGTAGATGGTGGACTGGTCTTTACCAAGGGTGTCGGCAATTTGAGAGACGGTAAGGCTGTTCAGCCTCAGCAGCGCGAGTATCTTCATTCTGGTCTCTTCTATGCCTATTTTTATGACATCAATGTCCCGAACGATCTTGATACCGTCCATCTCGCTCTTCTCGTCTGCCTCCGGACTCATGGAATACCGATGGGGAAAGGCATATATATACCTTTGTGCATTGTTGCACATAGGTGCAGAAAGATTCTGTGCCGGATGACGGCAGAGCCGGATTGTTCCATGGCCTCCTCCATGAATGCTGACTCTGCTGCCCTCTTTTTAATTTTCAGGCTCAAGGTTAATATATCTCTCTTCTTTCTCTGCATTCATGTTAACCGTAGTACTGGGAACAGATGATAAAAAGAGTCTGACAGAAGAGCACTTCGGAGATGCCAGATACTTTGCGATTTACCGGATTGATTAAAGTGGGTGGAAATTGCTTGAGTACAGAGAGAACCGCTCCCCGGAGGAGAAGATGCACGGAGACCCGAGTAAGGCGGGCAGTATAATGCGGCAGATGAAGGGGTGCGATATTCTTCTTGGGCATGCCATGGGCCCCAATTTCATACGAATGAGGGATGAAAGCCCTTTTATTCCCGTCATCTCGAGGCGGAGGAACATAGAAGAAGTCCTCTCAGCGTTGAAGGGGAGATTCGAATTCCTATCAACCGTTATTGAGGCAAAAAAGAGTGGGAAGTGGGATAAAAAGCCGATAATTCTTGAATAAGCTTCTTTTTTTCTACTGATGGACACACCAGCGGCAGACATTTTTCTCAACGAAAGCTTTAAATAGGATAATGTATATGACACTCCGTCAGACAAAACGGAAAAAAGTGTATGACAAAAACCGAGATGACCGACCGACGAGAGTCGGGAGTTCGAGCAAAAAGTACGAATAAGGTGCTCGTGATGACATGGCCGAAACGAAGCGCATAACAATACGGATCCCTGTGGAGCAGTTCGACGCTCTTGAGAAACTTGTCAGCGAAGGCGAGTTCAAGACGATATCCGATGCCATAAGGGAAGCGATTGACAGCTTCGTGGATGTCAAAGTCACACCGGAGAATCTGGAGAAATTCACTATAGCCTTTCCGAAGATTGATGTGAACGGACTTGATACTCTGGTGAAAGAGGGCGATTCGCTCACAATTGATGATGCGGTGAGAAACGCAGTGAAGGAGTATGTGAGGAAGAAGCTCGAACGGGAATAAAACCGAAATAATGGGATGCACGAAACAGATGTGCAGAAATCAGCGTAGCGTATAGCATGGTGAAAAAATGGACCTGAGCAGGTTGATAAAGGACGCAGAGCAGCAACATCGCCCCGCCGCACTTCCAAGGCTCAAAGTGACAGTGATTGGAGCAGGGGGTGCGGGCTGCAACAGCATTGACGCCATGATGAACATGGGCATTGAAAATGCACGCCTTATTGCCGTGAACACAGATTCCCCTCATTTGAATTCCATCAATGCCAACGAGAAGATACTGATCGGGAAAAGGGTGACGAAAGGCCAGGGTGCAGGAGGCGATCCTCAGGTCGGAGAAGACAGTGCGGTGGAATCCGAGAACGAGATAAAGGCCGCCGTGGACGGAAACGACATAGTCTTCCTGACGGGTGGGCTCGGCGGCGGTACCGGCACAGGCTCCCTCCCGATAATTGCCGATATTGCAAAGATGAGAGGGGCCATGGTGATAGCCATTGTGAGCACACCTTTCAAATACGAGGGAGAAACGAGGAAGAGTCGCGCGGCAGACGGCCTGGAAAGCCTCATGGCCATGACTGATAGCACTATCGTACTGGATAACAACAGATTGATAGAACTTGCCCCGAATCTTCCTCTAGATAGAGCATTCCTAGTGATGGATACGGTCATATCCCGGGTCATTAAGGGAATACTTGAGGCCATAACCACTCCTACAATGATGAACATAGACTTTGCAGACTTTAGGAATGTGATGAAGCTCGGTGGTGTTGCCACGGTTCTGTATGCTGAGAACTCCGATCCGGTGAGGCTGGTTTCCGAGGCCGTTTCCAATCCTTTCCTTGATGTGGACTACAGCGGTGCCAGAGGCGCTCTCATAAACATCATTGGCGGGCCGAAACTCAACATAAGCCAGATCTCGAGAATAAGTGATTCCATAACAAAGCAGTTAGACAATAGAGCAAACATAATAATCGGCACCGGAGTGGATAACTCTCTCGGCTCCGAAATACATCTGCTTGCGGTGCTGACGGGAATAAGCAGGAATGAAATGATGATCAAATCCGCTCCGGCTCCGCAGGTGAAGCTGGCCGGAATAGATGCAAACGGCATTGCGGAGATGGTCCGATGAAAATCAAAATGAATACCTCCTCCTATGAAAATGGGGTTTAACCCCGAACTCTTTTAAAAACACACGCCAGAATGGGTTGCAGGGCTGTTTTTCCTGCCTCCCATGTCGGGCAAATTTTCTTTATTTCCTCTCTTCTTGAAAGAGCTTTTCTTTTTTTCGCCTCTCCTGTCTTTCTTCTCTGTACTTTTCGTCCACCGACCAGAGTATATGGCTGAATACGCCCATGAGCGTGTGATACTCCCATCGGGACGGTGCGGAACGTCCGAGCATCCTGCGGAACATCACCGCCGTCTTCTCCCTTTTGTGCTCTGGGTAGCTTATTAAAGGAAGGATTCTCTCGAAGTATTCGAAGAGTTTTTCCCTTTCTCTGTCATCCGCCTCTGTCTTTTTTATGCTCAGTTTTCCGTCGAAAAGCTCATAAAACACTATGGTGGCCGCATGTGAAAGATTCAGAACGGGGTATTCTTTTCCAGTCGGAATGGTAACAAGGATGTCGCATAGTTCGAGTTCCTTGTTGAGAAGGCCGATGTCCTCTCTTCCGAAGATTATGGCCACATTTCCGTCGAATTTCTTCATTTTCTCCCTTAATTCCGCAGGAGAAAGGGGTATTCTCGTGAACTTCTTCTCATTGTCCGTAGATGCGGAGCTGCTCCCTATTACAAGGTCCATGCCTTTCAGGGCTTCTTCAAGACTGTTGATGATGCTAGAATCCAGCAGGAGCCTCTTGGCATGCTTGGACCTGCGATATGCGTCGTCGTCTATCTCGCACGGTTTGACCATATAGAGTTCGTCGAGATCGAAATTCATCATTGAACGGGCTACAGCCCCTATATTTCCCTGAAACTTTGGCTCCACGAGCACGACTCTGTAATGAGGCATTGTGATGGCAAATTATTTTAACTATTTAAGGATGGGGCATCCATGAGATATGCGGTGAAGGTTGCCTACGACGGCCGACGGTTTCATGGCTCGCAGATACAGCCGGGTCTGAGGACGGTGGAGGGCGATTTTCTTGCAGCGGCCGAGAAGATTGGAATTGTCGCGGACCGAACAACTTTCTCAAGGGCGAGCAGAACCGATGCCGGTGTCAGCGCACTGAGCAATGTATTTGTTTTCGAGAGCGATTTCAGGAAAGATGCCATTGTTCCCGCACTGAACTCTCGTTTAAGAGATATTTGGATAAGAGGAATTACCCCTGTTGCAGGCGATTTCAATCCGAGGTGGGCGGCGAGGAGAAAATATCGGTATTATCTTCCGTATGGCCGGGATTTGAGTGTGGAGAAGACAAAGATTGCAGCAGGTCTTTTCTGCGGAAAACACGACTTTTCTGGGTATACGAAGGACAACAGCAAAAACTCCATAATAGAAATAGAAGATATTATGGTAACGGAAGGCAGCCTCTCTATAAGCTTTAGCGGGAAAGGAGAGTGCAAGGAACTGCTTCGCTTTCTGCAGATAGACATAAGCGCTCAGTACTTTCTGTGGAACATGGTGCGCTGGATAGTGGGTGTCATAAGGGCTGCTGGTCTCGACAAAATAGAGGAACAGGCGATAAGAAATTCTCTTGACGGGGCCCTCCTTCCGCCGACGGTGAAACTAGCGCGCCCCGACCTGCTTGTTCTTACTGAGATTGAATACGGAGATGATTTTCACATGGAGCCTTTCGAGATCGGGACCGAGAATATTTTCCCGGAATCGGACGCGGGTCTTTTTAAACCTATGTTCTATGCTCTTTTGGGCGTGTAAGTGGGTATGAATGCGGTTTTCAGCTGTTTCAGCGTTTTTTTCCTCCTCTTTTTCGGGAGCGGCCCCAGGCAAAAGATATATATAGGTATGCTGCTATTCTACATGCAATTGAACTCGATGTTCTACAAGGAGGAAGGAAGATGAAAGACAGTACAGAAAAGAAGGTAATAAGCGTGTTGCTAGTGGCACTCATGGTGGTGTCAGGATTTATGGCAGTTATGGACAGCGTTCAGAAAGCAGAGGCCACCGGGGCGGCCTCGGAGCAGTCAGTGCCTGCCGTAAAAGATGTGAGTATGATTGCGTCCCCTACTACGGTTACTCTGGAAAACGGGGCCGTTCTTGAGAAGATTCAACCCTCTCTGCGAGAGCTGGTCTCTTCCGGCTCAAAAGAGGTGGTAAAAGTTACTATTCCTACAATGGATGTTTCATCTCTTGCGAGAGCCCTAAAAGGTATCCATTATGAAGGAGTTATCGGTGAGAAAGCGGTATTTGATGGTCGTGTTACTCCTATAGTACTTTCGTTACCGGCTTATTCTCTCAAGGAGGTCTCTGCCCTGCCCTCTGTTCTCGGAATTTATGAGTACAACGAACCTCAGTTGATTGATCCCGCAAATTCCGACATTGCGGCAGGGGCCGAAGCACAGGAACCGATGAAGAAAGTTCCGACAAAGACCTCTTCGATGGATGTTAGAATGGAAAAAGGCGGATTAAAAGATCTTTCTTCTGTCCCAATATCTCCGGCAGCAGATAGTTCAACGCCTGTTTCTCCTGCGGATGCCGATGCAGTCCTAACTCACGATGTTCAGGCGGCATGGGCTGATGGTTATACCGGCAGTGGTATCAATGTTGCGGTAGTTGATAGTGGGGTTGACTTCTCGCATCCTGACCTGATAGGGACTGAGGCGATAGCGCCTGCAGTGGGACATGCCGTAAACCGAACAGTTATTGCGGCGAATGGCGGGGAGACCAGTATTTATCTTCCTAACTTTGATATTATAAATGGAACTGTTATGCTTTTTAATACTATGGGAGCTTTGATGGACAACACCTCTTACTCTGTGAATCTCACGAGCGGTGAGGTGATATTTACGACTCCTCTTGCGGAGGGAGATGTGATAAAGGCCACTTATGACTACAATTCCCCCTATGCCGACTGGCCTGTTGCGTTTGACCCGTATTCCATGACTAAGTACTTTAAGAATGATGGCTCATTGGATGGAAGCTGGGGATATGCGGATACAAGTACAACGGCGAATATATATCGGGAAACGCATGATGTTGTGAATGAAACAGTAGTACCACCTCTTGCAATTCTTCTTGTGGACGATGATGGTGGACAAACTTATGAAACCTACTATGAGAATGCCATTACATCTGCGGGTTACTCATTTGATGAATGGAAGATCAACGAAACAGGCTCTCCTACCATCGACAATCTTTCTGCTTATAGTATTGTCATATGGTTCACCGCTGATGAATGGTCAAATGTAATAACTTCTGATGACGAAAACACTCTTATGCAATATCTGGATGCTGGGGGGAATCTCTTCCTTTCGAGTCAGGACTATCTCTATGGTGCTGGCGGCCTTGATACCTTTGGTGCAAATTATTTGCATATCGGTAATTATGGAGAAGATTTTGGAACAACATTCGTTGATAATGTTACAGGAAATCTGATAAGTGCTGGGCAGGGTCATGTTGTGCTGAGTTATCCCGGCACATTTGCAGATTATACTGATGTTTTATTAACGGACGGTTCTCCAGGTGCCGAAGCGGTATTCACCGGAGATGTTGGTTATCCTGTAGGGATTCAGTATACTGGTTCATTTAAGACGGTATTCTTCGCTTTTGCTTTCGAGGCTCTTCCTTCAGCAAATGCCACTGCGGTAATGGGAAATATGATAAGTTATTTTGCGAAGATGCCGACTACGGCTTCTCTAAAGCATGGGCCAAGTACGAACGAAGATGTTACACCAGGAAGTTACACTCTCTATGTCAACGGAGCTCCTATAATAGAGGGAACTGATTATACCCTGGATTCTACAACCGGTAGCATTACTTTTCTTACGCCTCTTAGCACAGGAGATGTTGTTACCGCAGATTATCAGTGGTTCAGTGATTATGTGGACTACAACAGATCTTCTCCCGCGCCTGTAATCCAGGACTTCCCCTCGGAAGAGGTTTATCCTGATGATGTTGCAGGTGAATTTACTTCGGTTCTCGCCAATGCGAAGTATACGAAAATAGTTCCTGTTGACAACAGCCTTTATGATTCGGGTGTGGTGCAATTAGATATTCATATCTGGGGTGCTGCAGATTCGCCGGATCTGGACCTTGGGGTCTTCTTTGATGCCAATGGTGATGGAAAAGCCAGTGTGGATGAGTTTGTAGCATATGATGCAGATGGCGATGCCAATGAGCATGTTGTCTTAACATATCCCAAAACCGGAGATTACATAGTAAAGGTTCTTGGATATGATTGCGGTAGTCCGGGTCATTTTGAGTTAAAGATTACCCAAGTACATTTGGAACAACAGTTAATTCAGTTCTATGTAACCTCTCTTCCGTCTATAAGCGGTGTCGCACATATTGGTTATCATGTGGATCCCTATCTATCACAGGTCTACTTTGCACCTGTTACTGTCCTTGTGCTGGACAGTACTACTTCTGGCTATTATGACACCGTATATGTAGATTTGGATAATGACTATGACTTTACAGATGAGGTCACGGTTAATAAGTCACAGCCAATCTCATGGCATGATCTTGATGGTGACGGCCTTTCGGATATCTCCGGCGGCATGGTTTATTATATCTCTAATGCCGAATCTGTGCTCAATGAGAGTCTTACTATTGAGAGCGCAGGTAGCGGTTTAAGTGCCGTTTATTACACCCATCTATCTCATGGAAACATTGCTATGCCAGCGGGAGTTACTCTTTACAACGATGGGGTGCTCTTTAATTCCACTGAACAGGCATATGAAGAATTGAATGGGGGGCTTAAAATATCTCGGTCGAATCTCCTATCAATTGATGAGGTTTTGGGAACAAACATTGCGGTAGAGAATGAAAGTTTCGCTCTTCATACTGGAGCTGAGACGGGATTGACAGTGCAACACACTGGTATCGTGAATCTTACGCTCTACCGCTTCAGAACAGTAGATGGATGGTATGCCCCGCGTTTCATAAAACTTGTGGAAGGAACCGATTACACTCTAGATTCTGCCAATGGAACAATTTCTTTCGGTACACCTCTGCTTTCTGGAGATGTTATCCATGCAAACATGGTTGGTGACGAGTTCTATGCCTACTATAACTTTACTGGAAAACTGATTGAAGACACGGACTTTTCGGTGGATTATGCCAAAAGTACGCTTACTCTTACAACTCCATTAGCTTCAGACGCTTCTGTTGATAATGTAACATATACATATCTTACTTATACTGTGGACCGTGTTGCTGGAAATGTTACTTTCACGGATCCGCCTACAGGAACTTTTACAGCGGATTATCAATACGGAAAAGTACCCATCCCATACGCAGACATATATGCTGAGCACCATGGTGTGGATACGATTTACACAAGTACTGGCGACATGGTGGCATTCATGGGTGCATTTGGTGGGCCTGGGGACACACATGGAACTCTGTGTGCTTCTGCTGTTGTATCTCAGGGTCTTGCCGCAGACGGTGTTGCCAAAGGGATGGCTCCCGATGCAAAGATAATTGCAGTTGGCAATTTCTACCAGTCTAATGAGTACGATTCGTGGTACTTTACTACAGAGGGATATGACGGCTCCCCCGCCACTGGTGATGAAGCGAAGATAGTCAGCAACAGTTGGGGCAGCTCTCAAACTGAAACTGGTTGGGATTTCGGCTCCCGCTTCTCGGAGTGGATAACGACCAATTACTCGGAAGGAACGACTATATTTACCATCTCCTCTGGTAATGAGGGACAGGGCTATGGAACTGTTTCGAGTCCGGTGAATCCGGGAGCGATAAATGTCGGAGCAGCAACACACATGTTCTACAGGGTTATGCCTCAATATGGCTACGATGGTGGCCCGAATCCGTCTTACGGAGATTATGCCTATTTCTCGTCCAATGGGCCTACTGCTACAGGCCAGTTTGGCCCCGATGTTCTGGCAATGGGGATGTTCGGATTCGGAGACCTTCCTCTCGATGCTTATGCCGCATCTGCCGGCTCGTTTGACGGGAATTCAGCAATTGATTTGTGGTCGGGAACAAGTTTAGCATCCCCAACAGCCGCGGGAATTCTTGCTCTTGTCTATGACGCTTACTATCAGCAGCATGGAGAATATCCTGATGTGACGACTGCAAAGGCATTGCTGATGGCTGGTGCTAACGATACGGGCAATGATGTCCTTGTTCAGGGTACTGGATATCTTGATGCCAAGCGCTCCACAGATATCGCCAGTGGACAGGACGGCTTTTATTCCGCTCCGTTCAACTGGATACCCGGTGACTACCGTGGAAATGATTATAGGGACTTTGCACATCTGATGTACCCCGGTTCCACCGATTCACAGGACTTCACTTTGACCAATCCAACCGGTTCTGATATGCCTGCTACTATATCCGATAGTGTCCTGAATAAAACGGCAAGTTATGAGTTCTCATACAATCCGTCTTCTGGTAGTTCGGACGGGACCGGGAGTCTGTATGCCATTGTCAACGATACGGGCATATATGATTGGCAGGGAAATCTGATTATGCCGGTAGATGGTAGCCAGTGGAGCAATGCAGATATGGTGAAGATTTCAACACATTATCCCGCAGCAGATCAAGGTTCAGAGCTCATGGCACTTGAAACGCATGATTGGACCGATGTTAACGGAAACGGCAAATTTGTAGGTTCCAGTGCTCCCGTATCCACCATAGCCTTCAGTCCTGATGGAAAGTATCTGGCTGTAGGAAACGCGGCTGTGGTAATTGACGGCGTGCCACAAGATACTGACAAGATACTCATATGGAACACAACAACAAAACAACTTGTAAACACCATAGACAATGGCGGCGTAAAATACATTGTTGACATGGCTTTCAGTCCAGATAGTTCAAAACTTGCCGTAGCATCTTATCAGGGCTTCGTTTCAGTATACAACTTCCTTACAGGAGAACGATTAGTGAGGATAGATAACCCCGCCAGTGCAATATGGGGCTCCTATTATGTGCTTTCGGTGGATTTCAGTCCGGACGGTAATTGGATAGGATACACCGCCAAATACAACTGGTATCTCAGAGCAAATTATGGCTTCTCTGGTGAAGAGGTTCCAGATGCGATATTATACAATATAAACACGGGGAAAACTATTGGTCTGGTGAGCCCGATGCCTGTTGCAGATATTGCCAACGACATCGTGTTCTCACCTTCTGGAAATCTCGCCGCGGTAGCTTACGGAGGATGGGGATACAATGGGGACATATCCGTGTTCAACCTGACATCACTCTCATACGATGAAACCTACAATATATTTATGGCTGCGCCCTATCAAGAATTGGCAGGACATGCCCTTGCCTTGAGAGTGGCTTGGGGTAGTGATGACAACACTCTGATCTCTGGTGGTGATTCAACCGATGATATTGGTTGGTGGAATGTAAGTGCAGGCACGCTGGTACGGATGTTTGTTGGCAATACTGCAGGTATAACGGACATATCAATGAATGCAGGCACAATATACGCAGCAAATGATATGAATGTAACAAGGATAGGCATAACTCCAAGCTCTATTACAGGAGAAGTTCTGATAACTGCGGTAGATAACGAAACAAGTGCAAGTTTTGCGAATGCGAATATCGCTTCTTATATGGTATATAAGAATGGAACGGCATGGCCTGAGGGCGGAAATGTGGTAGATGAAGTCCTTATTAATGCCACTGGTGGAAACACAACGGCCAACTTTACTAACGACGAGCTGACTACATATACAATTTACAAGAACGGAACGGCATGGCCTGAGGGCGGAAGCGTTGCAGGCGAAGTCCTTATTAATGCTACTGGTGGAGAAACAACGGCTAACTTTACCAACGACGACCTGACCACATATACAATTTACAAGAACGGAACAATATGGAATGAAACTGGCAATTATACAGTAGATACATGGAACGGAACGGTAACCTTCACAGTACCTCTTGGACCTCAAGACAATATAACTGCAGATTACACCTTCAAGCATTATACGGTAGATATGTGGAACGGTACGATAGCATTTACATACTCTCTTTCCACCGGAGACAACATCACTACCGACTACACATTCAGCCATTATTCCGTGGATATGGATTACGGCACAGTAAGCTTCACATATCCGCTTTCCAATGGAGAGGTGATATCTGCCGATTATACCTATTATCCCATCGATACAATGTTCGCAGAGGTTGGTCCTATCTATAAAATGGGGATAAGTGGAACCACTATCTATGATGGCTATTATGGAAGTGATCCGGCAGGAAATGCAAATCTCAGGGACATAGGAACGGGAGTAATCACAGATTCATATGCTCTTGGTGGAGTCTGGTACGAGCGGAACAGAATGGCTGTAAGTTTCTCTGGTGGGACGGTTCAGGAGGTCAGGGTATCTCATCCTGCGACTAGAACGCACGACGGTCTCCTTATATGGGTAAGAGATTACTATCATGTTGCCATGGACACAACTCTTACTATTGATGTAGACTTCTATCAGAATACAGATTGGAACTGGCTGGAAACCAATAACACCTCCATTACAATTCCTGCTGACAATACGACTTCATTCCGGGCGTGGCTTAATGTAACTTCCGATGCAGGAGTGGGGACATACGAAGGTGAAATTCGACTGGATTCCGCTTCTGGTACAACAATACTGCCAGTTGTGGTCAATGTGGCTGCAAAGAGTCCGGTCTTCCATTTTGGCGGAAATACCCTGAATACAATATACCAGCCTGGAGAGATGAATCCCTTTGAACCTAGTCATGGCAGCATCAATTACTATTTCTTTGATGTGCCAGACAGTTTTGTTCAGAGAGATGGAATGAAATTGATAGTGGATGTAAACATGTCTCATCCTGCAGATTATGCAAATATACACCATTTCCAGCAGGCATCAGAGAGTTCTGAAAGTGATCTCTATGGATTTGTATCTATGGATCCATTTACCCAGACTGATCCAAGTGTCTTCGGAACCTTTGTTCTTGAAGAAAGCGATGTTTCTGCACCTGGTTTCTTCTCAAAGGTAGATGAAGGCGGGGCCGTTAAGTCGTTTTCCGTTAAAGCGGGCCTCAATCTGATATCGGTTCAGGGACAAACTCTTGATGGACACACATCTAGCATATCCGGAGAATGTGGACTTATGCAGGTCCTGCCATCAACATTGGACATAACAACAAATGAACTAAGTGGTTCGGTTCCTGTTGATGTTTACAGTACTATAGAGTGGAAATCTGTACAAGACCCCTTCTATGAGAACTATAACAAGTCACTTACGGTAATGATAGCGGGTGAGAAAAAATTCTCTTATCCCGATCAGGAAGTATATCCCGATGACACCAGTGGAACTTCGTTTGTTGACATACTTGTAGGTGCAAAGTACACAAAGACCTTTGAGGTTGATTCTACGGTTGCAATGTTTACCACGCATATTATGGGATACGACGATTCTCCAGATTTGGACCTTGGTGTATTCTTGGACAAAAATGGTGATGGGGTCGCTACTGCGAATGAATTTGTAAAGTACGATGCAGATGCGGATGCAGATGAGACTGTATCTCTTGTGACACCAACGCCGGGCACCTACATTATAAAGGTGTTGGGATATGATTGTGCTAGTCCTGGACACTTTGACCTTGAGATAAGCACTTTGAATGTGGGTAAATCCATATTCTACGCAGAGGATGTTTCATCTTCTGCTCCTGCTGGGACCACCAATGAGTTCAATCTTGCTTGGAATATGGATCCGGAAACTGCTATGGATGGAACCCAAAGCGCTGGTTTCTTCCTTAGTCCAGGAGATGCTCCACTCGCTATGAATATATTCATTCCGGTGACATTTACTCTGGACAGGGGTGCCCCTATGGTTTCCGGAGCATCCCCCGCCGCATCTTCAGTGATATCTGACAGGACTCCCCTTATCTCTGCATTTTACTCCGATGATATCTCTGGTATCGATCCTGAAAGTGTAAAGATGTATCTGGATGGCAGTTTGGTTACAGGAGTTTCTTCCACTGATTCTTCTGCTTCGTTTACTCCGCTATCTCTGTTATCTGAAGGCTCACACGCGGTACGCATAGATTTCTCAGACATTGCAGGGAATGCTGTATCTTATATATGGTCATTTATCGTTGATACTGGTGCCCCTTACCTCTCCGTTGATATGCCTCAGGTGACATCCGCCAGTACGGTAACAATTACCGGAACAACGGAGTCTACGGCCACTCTTGTGATCGATGGAAACTCCGTTGATGTATCCTCCGACGGTACTTTCACCTATGACATAACGATAACATCCGGTCAGACCATGGTGGATGTGATAGCTACGGACCTTGCAGGCAACACCGCGGAGATAACGAGGACAATTGTTATGGACGATACCGCGCCGGGTCTGACCGTTGTACTTCCGCTTACGGTTTCTTCCAGCGATACCGTTATTTCAGGAATAGTGACCGGTCTTGACAGCGAAGTCGGTCCTGTAAGCGTGACTATCAACGGAGTTCCGGTGACGGTGAATTCCGATGGCACATTCGCTCTGGCCGTAACTCTTCTCGAGGGTCCCAATGACTTCACAATAGTGGTAACCGATGCGGCAGGCAATTCATACACTCTGCAGAAGTCCATTACACTGGACAGTACCGCACCCACGCTCTCTGCAACAGTGCCTTCAACATCCGCCAGCAGCTCTCTCAGCATAAGCGGCAGTACAACCGGCGCTTCAAAACTACTGGTGAACGGAAAGCAGGTACTTCTTGGCAGCGACGGCAGTTTCACAGCAACGGTATCCCTTTCACCGGGAAGCAATGTGATTGTGATAACTGCCATGGATACAATGGGCAACAGCGTTGAGAGGACATACAGCGTGGCGCATACGCCTGCGGACCTTATACCCGCACTGAGTGCTTCCGCTCCCGCACAGAGCGCCCCTGCGCTGACTTCCGCCGGAGGAATGCTTGCAGTCCTTCTCTTCATAATCGGTCTCGTGATCGGTCTCCTTGCAAAGATGTTTATGGGAGGCGGAGGCACAAGGCCTGAAGAGGAGGAGATGATGCCGCCACATGCCGAGGAAGATAGGGAACTTGTGGGTACTATGGGCGGAATGCCCATGGAGAGCATTCCTGGAGAAGCACCCGAAGAACCCTTTGCCTCTGTGGAGGAGAGCAGCGAAGCTCCCGCAGAAGAAGAGTCCCTTGTTGTTGAGGAGGAGCCGGTAAACGAAGTGCCTGAGACCCCGATTGAAGAACCCGAGCCCGAATCCTCGGAACCCGCTGCCGAAACGCCGGTGGAAGAGGAAGAAGAGAAAGGCGAGGTTCTCGACCTGAGCGACAGCTGAAACAAAACCCTTTTTTTCTTCTATTTTTTCCGATGTAATCTTTTTATAGGGCAAGCATTTTTTGGCTGTTGTGAAGTGCGACAAGTGCGGTAAAGAGGCCATTACATACATCCGATACAGCGGAGCTCACCTCTGTTCCGAGCATTTCACGGATTTTGTTGAACGCAGGGTTAAAAAGGAGATGCGCAGACAGATAAACCTCAAACGAACAAAGAAGATTGCCGTAGCTGTTTCCGGCGGGAAGGACAGCATGCTCTCCCTTTATCTTATTCACCGCTTTTTTTCCGCTATTAGCGGGTTGGAGATACACGCAATCACCGTTGACGAGGGAATTGCATCATATCGCCCCCCTACGCTGAAACTGGTGGCTGATTACTGTGGAGAAATGGGGGTGGAGCATCATATCATTTCTTTCAAAAACATGGTAGGAATGAATCTGGATGATATTGTGAGGAAGGAGGATCCGTTGACTCCCTGCTCGTATTGCGGTGTATTCAGGAGAAAGGCGATGAACTTCGCAGCCAGAGATATCGGAGCCGATGTGCTTGCCACCGGCCTAAACCTTGACGATACCGCCCAGTCAATAATCATGAATATAGCGAGGGGAGATATTGAGCGGCTTGCAAGGATGGGGCCCCATGAGCGGGTGCAGCCCGGCCTCATACCGAGAATCCAGCCTCTCCGCCAGATACCGGAAAAAGAGTCCTATCTTTACGCGCTCATTAACCGCATTCCGTTCAGCGACAGCGAATGCCCGTACCGGCAGAGAGCGGTGAGAAATACATTTCGCGAGATTATAAACCGTCTGGAGGACGAGACTCCCGGTGCAAGGTATTCCATACTGAAGAGTTATGAGCAGATGAAGGAGCTGCTGATTCAAAAGTATCCTCCTGTAACATTGAAAAGATGCAGAAGGTGCGGAGAACCTGCCAACGGAGAGCTATGCAGGGCCTGCATGATGGAAGAGAGCCTGAAAAAGAGGACCGAGTTCTAATCCTCCTTCTTTTCCTCTGATTTTTCGGTGTGCGCCTCTATCTTCCAGTTTTCTTCCGGTTTCTTCCACTCTATTCCGCTGTTCGCTTTTTTTGCCACCTCATCGTATGGCCTGAACTCTATGCCGTTCTTTCTTTCGGATGTCGTGTTTTCTTCCGGTGGAGGAGGCGGAGGGGGTGCATAACTCTGCTGCTGCGGGTATTGTTGGGGATATGGGTGGGAATTTTGGTATTGTGCACTATGATATTGCTGCGTCTGTCCCTGTCTTGCCTCCTCATCTTCGATTTCTCTCTTATATACCTTATATTCCGTAAAATGGTATAATCCCTTCAGTGAGATTCCCGCTGCAATTATTAGGAACATACCACTCAGGCTCAGGTTGAATGAGAACGAGTCGAAACTGGCCCCCATGTTAAAACCGCCTACGATTATAACTATCCAGATGATTGCAAGGGCCACACCTGCCAATCCTGCTGCGAGTCGCTGCTGGCTCCCCTTCCAATAATAACCGTATATGAACCCCACCACGATTAGTGTGATGCCGATAACTATTGTGCCGGCAATAAAGGGTGAGAAATCCATATTCAGGTCCGGGATGGCTCTCTGAACCAGATAAATGAGAAAGAGAGGGAGTGCGATGTACTTTATAGCCGCAGCCGTAGCGGACAAGATTCCCCCTGCCGGATTTGTTTTTCTCTCTGCGTTCTCAGTCATCAGTTCACCTCCCGTATGATGCTGTATTGAAGTCCGCTGTTCAGGTCTTCCACTGTTATTCTGGCATATGAAGGAATTCCGGAAATATCTGTTTCCACGGACCTTGAGATATATTCTCCGGGTGATACGCCGAAACTGTCACTTCCGTATCCTATCTGGGAGTCCGAGGAATCGAACACTTCCGTGAGAATACGAATATCAAGGTTCCTGTCCATGTCGTTGTTGAAAGAGAAGCTGGTATAAACACTGCTTCCGGAGAGATATGGCTCGGAGACCGTAAGATTATTAAGCGGCGCCCCCCAGCTGTACGAGTAATCCTCTTCTATCTCCTCACCAGCAAGGTTAATTGTTGCATGAATGTTCAGTCTCTGGCTTCGGGTCAGCAGATCGTTCATCTTATTCGATGAGATAACAAATGTGATATCTCCCGTCGTCCTGTAACCAAGGTTCACGGTCTCGTAGTCTCTGGTAATTTCTCCCGTTTCGTTATCCAGTATGAGCTCCACCTCTGCCGTTTTTCCGGAAAGAAGGGACGATGTTTCCACCACATAGGGTATGGTTACGGTCAGGCCGTTTGCTCCGCTCTCATGGGTTGCATTTTGAAGGTCTATGCTCATCTCTTTGACCAGAGCCTCCCACGGGTATATGTCCGTATATTGCGCAGCGAATTTTATGGTGTTGAAGGTGTAAAATGCCACCACATTCACATTAATTTCTATTTCAGCGTCCGAGAATATGGGGTCCTCTCCACCTCTGCTGCGTATTTCGTCCATGTCAAATACCAGACTAATCGGCTCCGTAATCTCACTTCCTCCCTTAATTGACGGGATTTCCACTGTTTTATTGAGTATCAGGAGAGGGCCGTCTGTTATATCTATCCATATTTTTGTTGCGTCTATGCTGTAGTATGCCCGGTTTATGATTTTTACGCTGGTATTTATTGCTATCTTGTGTCCATATACTTCCCAGTTCAGGCTGCCCCCATCTGGAAGTTCCACGCTGATTCCGCCGGTAAGCGGCGGGATAATGGCCGTAAAAAAGAGGGTTGCAATCAGCAGATTTACCATCAATATACCGACTTTCAGCATCAGTAATGTACTTTTGGTCATCGTTTCCTCTCCGTTTATCTCTGTCTTACAGCAATTATACCAGTTTATAGTATCTGTACGCCTCTTCTCCGCTGGCAAAGCAGTAGTGAATCTTCGTGAAGTCCTTTTTGAGTTCTTTTACATCCTCTTTTACTTTCAGTGGGTCTTCTCCTTTGACCACTCTGGCTATGAGTTCCGCCACTTCCGACATATTGGTCTCTTTCATCCCAACTCTGGTCAATTCCTGTGCTCCGAGCCGTATTCCGCTTGGGTGCTTGGGGGATGTATCTTCAGGCAGAAGATTTTTGTTCGTTATCATGTTTGCCTTTTCCATGTTGTTGGCCACAAGTTCTCCTCCATCGAATGCGGAGACATCAACCGCTATGGTATGAGATGCCGTAAATCCTTTATGTTCGCAAAGAACCGGAATCCCCCGCTCATGCAGGGCCTGCCCCAGTGCCCGTGCGTTCTTTATGGTCTGTTTTGCGTAAGCCTCTCCGAACTCCTTGTGCTCCGCCAGTGCGATGCCCAGGGCGGCCATGGCATGAAGGTGATGGTTGCTGGTAACCCCCGGGAATACGCCTCTTTTCAGCTTTCGCTCCATTTTATCGTTCTTCGGGTTAGCGATTATTATGCCGTGCTGGGGGCCCGGCAGCGTTTTATGCGTACTCCCGCTGATAATGTGCGCACCTTCTCTGAGAGGGTCCTGAAACTGCTTCCCTGCAATGAGGCCGAGAACATGGGCCGCATCGTACCAAACCGTACACCCGACTTCTTCCAGTGTCGGCCTCAATTCCTCCAGAGGTTCTGGAAAGAGGAAAACAGACCTCCCGAACAGGCAGAGTTTCGGCCTCTGCTCAAGAATTAACCTTTTTGCGCCGTCCACATCGGTAATCATCTCCTTTCTGTCGAACGGGTAATTCACGGTAGAAACCCCGCGAAATCCCACCGCTCCGAACTTTGCTGAGCTTATGTGCGCTCCGTCGGATAGCGCAGGTGTTGCAATGGTGTCTCCCGGCTTCGTACAACCGAATAGAACGGCCATATTGGCCACTGTTCCGGAGATTGGTCGCACATCCGCGAACTTCGAACCGAAAAGATCTCTGGCCATCTTCATTATCCTCTCTTCCAGTTCATCAACATAGATGTTTCCATTATAATATCGCTCATGAACCCAACCCTCGGCGTATCTGTCGTGAAGGTCGGAAATCAACATCTCTCTTGCCAGTGGGCTTAGGAGGTTCTCCGAGGCTATCATAGGTAGTGACTCTTCGAACCACTTCTGGTGCTTCATAACCGTCTCTCTTATGAACTCCGCATCTTCTGTCATTTTCATTTCATTCACCGGAGGCCGATTGTCTTTATCCTATAAATATTTGCCCGTCTCTTCGCTTTTTCTGCCGCCGTTATATCCCGCTCCTGCGAAAAACTTTAATACGGCAGTCGGTTACGCCCCTAAGCCGGAAAGATGCCACTGTGGCTTAGCGGTATAGCGACGCCTTGGTAAGGCGTAGGTCGAGGGTTCAATTCCCTCCAGTGGCTTTCCATACAAAATCTCGGGGATTCTGCTCTGTTGCATAAATACTTTTATAAAGCCATGGTGCATATTCTTCCTTATCCAACCATGGAAGGGATGCACCATGGCCGAAATGGAGATACAGAAGAAGTATATAAGAAAT
>JAJSAE010000001.1 GCA_024281315.1 archaeon
ATATACAATATGATGCTAAAACTGTGAAAAACAAGAGGTTTCACACGGTTAAAAAAACGATGGGGTAGAAATAGGGAAGGTGAATAAGCGCAGTCTCTAACTCAGAATGGAGTTATGCAACAGAGCACATTGAAGACGCCACTATTTGAGAAAGATATAGAAAAAAAGGGAAGGGAAGGGCTAGAATAAGAAGGGATGGGATGCACTCTGATTCCTAGCCCGGTTTCCCAAATGCTATAAGGACCTCACCCATATATATACTTTTTGCAAAGGCTTTAAATAGTAGTTCTCCAAAAAGCTCTCTGCTGACATTAATAAGAATTAAAATAAAAATGGTTTATGTCGTATTTCAGAGGTTATAGATAGCCTGACTTTTGAAGGAGCATCAGGTCTTCGGTGCTGAGAGTCTCTCCACTCATGAATTTTTCGTATATGTCCTCCGCTTCCTTCTTCCTCTCGGTATCCGCCTTCTTCTTCTTTTCCTTTCTATGCTTCTGGCGTATGCCCGATATTATCTTGTCGAAGTCGTGGACCTGTGTGATGTACTCTATGTGAAGTCTGTGCTCCTCGTCGGCCTCGTTCTTACACCGGATGAACTCTTCCTGAGCCCTGTCCGCTTCCTTTCTCATATCGTCGGCTTTGTCGTAGAGTTCCAGCATCTTGTCATGTTCTTCCTGTGCGGCATCGGCGTACTCTCCCAGAAATTTGTGGTATTCTTCGGCTTTGTCGCGTGCTTCTTTTGCCGCAGAAAGTGCTTTCTTCAGTTCGCCGCCCTCTTCCAGCTCGTCTTCCAGCTCGTGAATCTCCTTTGCCAGTTTCTTGATGAGTTCCGTAAGTTCTTTCTCCTTCTTCGCGCTCATGCTCTGTGTCATCTGCTTGAATTCCAGCCCCTTAACATCCTTCTTGAGTTTGCGAATCTGCTTTATCTTGCTTATCGGCCTCTCTTTTTTCAGTTCGTTCACCTTTTCGAAGAGCTCGCTCGCTTTCTGGTTCCATTCGTCCCGGAGAGCCTTGTATTCTCGTACCTTTTTGTTCAGTTCATCGCGCTTCTGGCGGTGCTGGTTTGCTTCTTCTATGATTTTTCTTACCTGTCCGTTCAGCTCGTCGCGCTTTTTGGCCCATTCCTTTGTCTCACTGTTCAGACGGTCTCTAGCTTTTCTATGCTTCTCTGCTTCGGCATTTGCTTTGGCCCTTTTGGGCTCCAGTTCTTCGAGAAGTTCTTCATCGCTCATCAAAATTCCTCACTGCAACTATATTCACGGGTAATTTTATAGCCTTTATAAGCATTTCGGTTGTCGTGCTGCGTTGTCCTATCCCGAAATTATTTTACAGTCCGTTTCGGTACGGGTATGGCGAAGCTAAACCAGCAGAAAATCCTGTGGATCATTCGAGAAATAGAAAAAGGCCGCTCCATGTCCACAATTGCAAGAATCCAAGGAATAACAAGGGCTCGGGTCTGGCAGCTCTGGAAGGAGTATCTCTCTAGTAGAGAGATACCTGAATTGAAGAAACCGGGACGAAAAAGAAAAGAGATATCCGATGAGGAGAAGAAACTGGTACTGGAAAAGCATGACCAGTATAAACTGGGGCCATTGGCCCTTGAATCTAAGATTGAACGGGATACTGGAATTCACATTCCACACAACAGGATATACAGAATCATGCTTGAAGGAGGTCTGATCATGGAAAATCCGAAGAAAAAGAGACAGAGAAAATATGTGAGATTTGAAAGAAAGCATTCAATGAGCCTCTGGCAGGGAGACTGGAAATATCTCGATAATGGGAAGTGGCTCATTGCGTTTTTGGATGATGCCAGCAGGAGAATAATGTGCTACGGAGTATTCGATAACGCAACAACGGAAAATACCATTTCCGTTCTGAAAAAAGGCTTTGAAGAGTATGGAAGGCCAAGAGAGATAATGACAGATCACGGAACACAGTTCGTGTCTTCAAGAACAGATAAAAAAGGATATTCAAGGCATAAATTCGGAGAGTTTCTGGAAGAAAGCGGTATCAAACATATACTTGCAAGAATCCACCATCCACAAAGCAGAGCGGCAGTAACCGCTCTTCACATTGCCTACTGGCAATGAACAAACGGGAAAATAGAACGGTTCTTTGGTACTGTAGAAGCAAAGAGGAGATTTTTCACAGATATAGATGAGCTTATGAGGTGGTATAACTACGATAAACCGCATATGAGTCTGGATTTCAAGAATGCAGAAACTCCCGATGAAGCTTTCTACTGAAAGCTTCCAGAGGAGATGGTCTTTAAATATGAGGGGTGGTTGATTGAAGTGTATTGCGACTGATAGGGAGCAAGAAAGGCTTGATAAATTGGGGCAAAGCCTTGTAAAATTAATTCGGGAGACTACACTTTCTTACCTTTATTCGCCCCGCCATTCTCCTTTCCATTGCCCTTCTTCTCTTCCCCTTTGATCCTGTAATACTGAAGAGGGTGCTTCAACCAGTCCTTCCTGCACAGGGAGTCGTTATCTTCTTCGGCAAAGCATAGGCCGTTGGTCTTCATGGTGCTACACTCTGGAACATTGTACTCTATGCCGGAACTTATCCCTGTTATATGCTCCACCTGATAGCGCGTCAGGTCCTCGCGGAAATCCGGAGAGAGGGCGAAAACGGCCATTATTTCCTCCTCTTCCATGCCGATTGCGTTCAGAAAGGACACGAGAGCAAATCGTCCCATGTGAGGTATGTTTATACCCTGCTGTGCCATGGCCATTACGTGCTTTATGCAAGGGGGGAGCCTTTCGGGCGAATATTCGCCGAGGTCGCTCTCGGAGAACCTACTCTTTGCCTCTGCCACAAGAATTTCAAGCCGCTTTGTATCTTTCCTGAAATAATCCTTCACATCGTCGGGCAGGGGAAGAGGAAGTTTCTCGGATATTTTTGACTCTATTGCGTTCTGCATCAGCCGGACCGCCCTTCTCTTTGTCATAGGGATATAGCCGCCTTTCAACTCCTGATTTATCAGTTTCCACGCGGCATCCCTCATACTGGACGAATAGATCAGGTAGTCGCTGAAGTGCATGCGGAAATCCTCGCTGTCACCGAGCTCCAACGGGAAATTGAGGTCGGAGGCAACACGCATTACGAAATCCGCAGGCTCGTCGTAAAGGTACGCAGCAGCGGACTCGGCCTCCACACGGGAATAGCGATTTATCAGATAGCTGTCCGGCAGGGTGGAAACGATAATTCTATCCACGGCATAGGATATAATTGCATCCGTTGCGCTCTCCTCGTCGCGTGCGGAGACCTGCGGGATCTCCCCCTCGGTTATTGCAGAGAACACCCTTTTGCGCCCCATGTTCACCGCATTGAGATAGACAAAGTCATCCAAAACCTGAAGAATGTCCAGACCCTGCTCTGCGATATATGAACTGGCCTCCTTTAGGAATGGGAATCTGGCAAGGTCCTGCGGCTCCATGGAGGGATTATGGGGGTATGCATTAAAAAGGTTTATGCGTATTCAGACCAATAATTTTTTAAAGCAAGGCCCCATATAGTCTGATATCTCGGAAGAGAAAAGGAATCCCGCGAAGGTGACACGATGAAACTCATAGACCGAAAAAAAGAAATAGAAGCCCTGGAAAACTACTTTGCTAATGCACGGGATGGTAGCGGAAAGCTCGTACTTCTCTCGGGAGAGGTGGGAGTCGGAAAAGCCGCACTGGCCTTCGAACTTATGAAAAGACACGAAAAGGATGCACTCTGCATCTATACATCCGTCCAAAAAACAAAGACGATCCCCTATGCCCCCTTCCTGAATAATATAGACGAGTGGAAGGGATATGTAAAAACGCTGGACCTCCCGGATAGACTGAGAAGAGAACTGTTTTCCACCACCTCCATATCGGAATTCAATGTAGGACTGCAGGAAAGGGTATTCGCACTATTCGAACAGGCTTTCAAGGAGATTTCGGAGAACAGGGCGATGATATTCTTTATAGATAACATACACTGGGCCGATACCGGAACACTGGCTCTCCTTTCACACATGGCCGAGAGCATAAAAAACATGAGAGTGCTCATAATAGGAGCATACACTTCCAATGTCCTTCAAAACGACAAATTCAGCGATTTCACCGAATTCCTTACCGGTCTTATGATGAAAGACATGCTGACAAGCATTCATGTAGAGAATTTCTGGAGAGAGGATGTAGCGGAGTTCATACGCACATTCTTGGATGTTGAGAGCATAGACAATGCCTTTGTGGAGAAAATGCAGAAGGCAAGCGGCGGCAATCCGCTATTCTTGGATTATGCCATGGACCTTTTTATCAAGGAAAAAGTGGTTCGGAGAAGAAAGAGACTTGTGATTTCGCTATATGAAATAAATATTCCGTCCTCGTTTGAGGAAATAATAACGCGCATGCTAAATCTGTTGCCGAAAAAAGCGACGACTATTCTGAGATACGCTTCGGTGCAGGGAACGACCTTCCTTATGGATGTCCTGAAAGGGCAATTAAAGATGAGAGAAGAAGAATTCCGGCGATACATATCTCTTCTGGAAAAAGAGGGAATGATATACCCTGTGGATGAAGAGAGATACGGTTTCATACACAATCGGGCCAGAGATATCATCTATGAGACCTGCGTCAAAAAGAAAGAGCTGCACCGCGAGATTGCGGACCTGATAGAGATTCTTCATGAAAAAGACATAAACACGCATTATCTTGAACTGGCTGACCACTATTTCAAAGCAGGAGCGTGGAAATGGGCATCAAGATATGCGGCCAAGGCAGGAGACGAAAACCTGAAACTTTATTCACTAGGTGATGCGATATTCGCATATAATATGGCCCTGACCGCACAAAAAATGGAAAAAGAAGAAGACACGACGAGTACCGGGAAACTGCTGCTACTGCTGGGAAACACATATCTTCTTTCCGGCAGGTGGGAAGAGGCTTCCGCATCCGTCCACGAAGCCATAGACATTTTCGAAAAAGAGGGAGATACGGCCTTCATAATAAATGCATACATTGCTCTGGGAGATATAGAACGGGAGAGGTCGAATCTTAACGAGGCGAGCGATTGGTATCAGAAAGCGATGGATCTGGCAAGAGAAGAACTTGATAACCGCGCAATCGCAAAGGCTGCCAGAGGATTAGGATATATCAGCTGGAGATGGGGAAATTACGAGAGCGCACTCTCGATGCTGGCGGAAGCGGAGAAAATATCTAAAGAATTAAAAGACCCGATTTACGGAATTGTAATGGTGGACACAGGAAATGTCCACTCTGCACTCGGAGACCTAAAAACTCCAAGAAAATACTATCTGAAAGGAGTGGAGGCACTTCAGGAGAGCAGGAATCTGTGGGATCTGGCACGGGCATATAACAATCTCGGTGATTCCTATCTACAGGCAAAGGAATGGGACATGGCACTGGAATTCTTCGAAAAATGCAGTGAGATCGCTAAAAAAGCAGGTCTCAATAACTTTTTCGGGTGGAGTCTCTTTAACAGTGCGGAAGCACTAAACGCAAAAGGGGACCTGGATGCCGCACTCACCTATCTTGATCGCGCACTCCCTATCCTTGAAGCAATGAAAGATATCAACGGACTTTCAGGCGTATATCGCGACTATGGTCTTGTACACCTCAAAAACGGCGATTTCAAAAAAGCGGAAACAAATCTGCTTAAAGCCATGAAATACGCGAAAGAAGCGGACAACACAGATATGATTTTGGACACAAAAACCGACATGGCCGAACTCTACATTAAAAAAGGGGAGAAAGAAAAGGCAAAGGAGATATTACAACCAGCCATGCAAAGTGCAAAAGAGATGGATGCCCGCAAAAGGCTGGAGAGAATCGAGGAACTATTGAAGAAGGTGAAATAGATGTCCAGAGAATTAACAAAGAAGATTCAGGAGATAATGAGTGCCGAAATGGGACACATCGGGGTTTTCATTGTTTCCAAGCAGTGCCGGGATCTGGGTGTTGACCCGGAGGACATCGAACCGGAGGATTTGAATGATCTCGCAAAAGCGTTGGGAAAGGTAATGCTCACCTTCGGAGGAAGCGAAAAAGCCAGAAAGGTGGAACGCGAGATTAAGAAACTTGCGAACTGAATGAGAGACAGAACCGAAAGATTTAATATATGCATGCTATCATGTCCCCTGTTATCATGTATATGCAGGTGATCATGTGAGCAGGAAAAATAACCTCACCGAAAAAATAGAGGGAGAGATAGACCTCTTAAAAAGGCATGTAGAGATGCTAATAGCCATAAAGAAAAGCGAGCCGATAGGCATAATTCGCCTTTCTGAACTGATGAAGTGCCCCCAACATAAGGTCAGATATTCCCTGAGGATTCTCGAACAGGAAGGACTTATCGAACCGACACCGGACGGCGCGAAAATCGCTGAAAATGTGGATAATTTCCTGACCGACCTTGAAAAAACGCTGGATGTTATGGAAGAATCCGCCAACGACATAAGAGATGCATGTCAACGCCTCAGAGAAATTGAGCGGTAAAACATGTCTGGACGAAAAAAACAGCCTGTTGTATCCCACCGGTATTACTGGTGCCACAAATGCGGAGTCCCTCTTATATCGGAAAAATGCGGAACATGCGGCGGAAGTTTGCAGGACGGAAGAGTAATAAAACTGGAGAATCCGGGATTTGACACGAGGCCAGCCCTGAAAGGAACGAAAATCCTACTTAAGAGACTTTTCAGGGAAAACTTCGGTGAGGACAGCATCCTTGAAGGAATAATTTTACTTACCAAAACAGGAGGAATGGACAGAGACGAGGAGATAATTATCGACGGCAGAAGGGCGGCCCGTCTTTCATATGACATAGAAAGGGAGAAGTACATACTGGAACTGAAGGGGGCGGGGGCCTCCATGCTGATAAATCTCGGCGAAAACGAAGAGAACGACCTCATCAAAAAAAGGACGGTTCGAATAAGAAAGGGATTCCGGGGGCATATAAAAGGGAAAGTCGTGCCCCGTGAGTTTGTTGAGTTCGGAAGAGAAG
This sequence comes from archaeon, assembly GCA_024281315.1. Classification (GTDB taxonomy): domain Archaea; phylum Thermoplasmatota; class Thermoplasmata; order JAJSAE01; family JAJSAE01; genus JAJSAE01. Next base: position 7,003 of record JAJSAE010000001.1, read on the forward strand.
AGCCCTAGGAAGGTGATTCTTTAATCGTGCTTCACGGTAACAAAACAGGCAGCGGCATATATCTCGGAAAAAGAGGAGTAAAGATAAGAGATATTCTATCCGAAGAGATAAGATGGTCTGGAAAGACAGCGACACTTAAAGATGCAGTTAGAGCAAACCGGAACGCTCTGAAACGACTTGAAAAGAAGGGCAGGAAAGAGGTGGAAAACTTTCTGGACAACCTGCAGGCCGATGACCGGGGAAAGCCGCTCCTGCTCTCGTTCAGCGGGGGAAAAGACAGCCTTGCGGCCATGATGCTTTTATACGGCTACCTCCCGTTCGAGGCGGTTTACATAGATACGGGCATTGAGTTTCCGGAAACAGTAAAGTATGTGCAAAAACTCTGCAGAGAAATGCATGTGAAGCTCCATATCGCCAATGCAGGCGATTCCTTCTTTGATGCCATAAAGAACTTCGGCCCCCCTGCCAAGGATTACAGATGGTGCTGTAAGGTGTGTAAACTTGCACCTGTTACGGAGTTAATAGAGGACAAATGGAAGAACGGAGTGATAAGCATAGAAGGAAGACGGCAGAGCGAGTCATTCTCGCGCTCCGGCATAGAATTCGCCCAGATAAATCCGTTCCTCAGAAAGCAGATACAGTTGAATCCGATCCGGGAGTGGGGCGGGCTAGAGGTCTGGCTCTATATCCTCTGGAAAGATGCGCCTTACAACAGTCTGTACGATAACGATATGGAGCGAGTGGGGTGCTGGCTTTGCCCTTCCAGCCTTCAAAGCGAGTTCAAAAAACTGGAAGAGATGCACCCTGAACTGCATAAGAGATGGACCTCTATTCTCGAAGATTGGTTTGAGAGAAAACAGATAGAGAGCGGCCTTTGGAGATGGAGAGAGCCGCCGCCAAAAATGCACGCGGCGATTGGAGAAAAGGGCACTTCAGAGCCAAAAAACCCCATAGAACTGATAAAAGAAGAGGGCATCTATTTCCTGAGAGATCTAGGTAGAAAAAAGAGCGAGAGAGAGATGCTCGCAAGCCTCAATATGCTCGGCCATGCGGATTACAATGATGAACATTATGAACTGGATATGAACGGGGAAAAATGGATAATAAAACCCCCTTTGGATTCCGAAGAGAACTGGAGAATATACCCACGACATAAGGATGGAGAAGAAGAGGATGATACGGATGGAAAACTAATCTTAAAACAGATTGTGAGGGGTGAACGCTGCGCTAACTGCGGTGTCTGTGCCGCAAGCTGCCCCACGGGCGCGATAAGACTCGATGGAATTCCCTCGGTTAACACGGAAAGCTGTATAAGGTGCCGCCAGTGCTTCGATTCATGTGTCATACATCACTACTTCAACAGAATGGTTCTTCTCCGGGAACCGGATGGCTGAAAGCAAAGGAATGGAAAACGAACGGAAAACAAAACAGATATATACTTTCTCTCACTATTACTATTATATGCCAGGCGGAAGAGGACGCAGAAGAAGAGATTTTCAGGAAACGGACAGCACAGCAGATGTTCCGATTCAGCCCTACGGCCATGGAAGAGGAATGGGACACAAAAGAGGGCGGCGGCGTGCGCTCAGACGAGTGGATTCCCTACCCCCTGCAAACACATTTACGCCGTATAGTGCGGAAGGAGAGGGTTTCATAGAACCCGAGGATTCGGTTATTCTAACAGTGGAGGAATACGAGGCCGTACGGCTTGTGGACTTTCTAGGAATGGAGCAGGAGGAGGCGGCTTTTCAAATGGGCGTCTCCAGAAGGGCATTCTGGCAGGATTTGCAGGCCGCAAGGTTCAAAATTGCAAAGGCCCTGAGCACCGGGAGAAGGATGATAATCAAAGGGGGAGACTACAGCCTCGCTGACGAGAAATGATATAGATAAACATTAAAAATAGTTAAAAGAGGAAGGGGTTTGGATTCTCGTCGATTCACATTTTGACCAGTCGCACACGGCGGCACTTTAACCTATTGGCTCTTGCGCTTTAGTGGCTCTCTACTCACATTTTGACCAGCCACAACTGGGGCAGGTGGCACAGCCCTCGGATATCACCAGTATCGAACCGCATTCGGGACACTCGGGATAAATTCCCGCATCCACCACACTCTTATGGCCGTTGAGTTTTATGTCTATATCCATGTGCTTAGCCAGCGCCTTACCTATGGCATCAGGACACGAAAGTATCATTCCTCCCTCAACCCATGCCGGTTGCGGGCAGCGTATTCCCTCCAACTGCTCCACTATTGCCTCATAGTCTATGCCGGACCGAAGAGCAAGAGAAACGAGACGCCCCACGGCTTCGGACTGGGCGGCGGCACAACCTCCCGATTTTCCCATTCTTGCAAATACCTCGCATAGCCCGTCCTCGTCCTGATTTATCGTAACATAGAGGTTTCCGCAGCCGGTCTTCATCTTCTCGGTAAGGCCTATGGTCGTCTTGGGTCTGGGCCTCGGTTTGAGGATCCCTCCTTCTTCTATGTTTCCCTCGGAATTCGCATCGGATTTCTTTTCCGTCTTACCGGTGCTCAGAACCTGCATGCTCTTGCTTCCGTCTCTGTAAACCGTAACCCCCTTGCAGTTCAATTCATAGGCCAGTTCATAGACCTCTCTTATATCGTCCTCCGTCGCAGAATTCGGGAAATTGACCGTCTTTGATACGGCATTGTCCGTGTACTTCTGGAAAGCGGCCTGCATCTTTACATGCCAGAGCGGGTTTATATCATGAGCTGTGCGAAATATCTTTCTAACATCCTCAGGAACCTCTTCCATTCCTTCCACGGTACCGTGCTCCGCAATCTTTTCCATGAGTTCCTCGCTGTAGAATCCCCTTTCCATTGCGATCTTTCGGAACAGAGGGTTCACCTCCACCAGTTTATCGTTATCCATTACATTGCGAACATATGATACGGCAAACAATGGCTCTATCCCACTGCTGACGCCTGCGATTATACTTATCGTACCGGTGGGAGCGATGGTAGTCACAGTTGAGTTTCTAACCGTCATCTTACCGTCGTAAATGCTTCCCTCATAGTTGGGGAATGTTCCTCTCTTTTCGGCAAGTTCCCGGGACATCTCCCATCCCGCGTCATGGATAAATTTCATCACCTTCTCGGCCATAGCGGCGCCCTCTTCCGAGTCATATGGAATTCCAAGCATAATGAGAAGATCGGCAAAACCCATGATTCCAAGGCCGATTTTTCTGTTGGCACGGGTGTTCTTTGCAATCTCTTCCAACGGGAACCTGTTCATGTCGATTACATTATCGAGAAAGTGCACCGCTGTCCTCACTGTCTGCTTTAAAAGCTCCCAGTCCACATCTCCATTCTTCACCATCCTATAAAGGTTTATGGAACCAAGGTTGCAGGACTCATAAGGAAGGAGCGGCTGCTCTCCGCACGGGTTCGTACTCTCTATTTCACCCACATGTGGTGTCGGATTCTCCGCGTTTATTCTGTCCAGAAACACAATACCGGGGTCTCCGGTCTTCCATGCCATATGTACGATAAGGTCGAATATCTCCCGCGCATTCAGTTTTCCGGTAATTTTTCCGTCCCGCGGGTTCCTGAGTTCGTAGTCCTTACCGTTTTTCACCGCATCCATGAATTTCTCGGTCATGGCGACGGAAATGTTGAAGTTAGTAAGGGTCTGGTCATTGTCGGCCTTGCAGGTTATAAAGTCAAGAATATCCGGGTGATCAACCCTGAGAATCCCCATGTTCGCGCCCCTTCTAGTCCCTCCTTGCTTTATGGCCTCGGTGGCCGCATTGAATACCTTCATGAAAGAAACCGGACCGCTGGAAACCCCCATTGTTGAGAGAACTATATCATCCTTGGGCCGTATCCTTGAGAAGGAGAAGCCAGTTCCACCGCCGCTTTTATGTATGAGAGCCGCATCCCTGAGAGTCCCGAATATACTCTCCATAGTATCTTCTATCGGCAGAACAAAACAGGCGGATAACTGCTGCAATTCCCTGCCAGCATTCATGAGAGTGGGAGAATTCGGAAGAAAATAGAGATTGTCCATGGCCTCGAAAAACTCCCGTTCAATCCCCTTTATCTCCTTTTCTGTCTTACCGTAATTCTTCTCTGCCTCCGCTATGTTGGCGGCCACACGCTTAAGCATATCCTCCGGTTCCTCCAAAGGTTTTCCGTCCATGCCCTTTTTCAGATATCTCCGTTCAAGCACCGTTCTTGCATTCTGTGTTACATCCATTCTTCATCCTCTCCTGAGTTCCCGGTTTCATTACCGTTATTTTCATCGGGAAGGTGAAAGGCAGGCCTGCTATCGTTACAGCCAAGGCTGGAAACACTACAGGTCTCTGTGCCTCATCCGACCCTTGAGAGAGAGATACCGCCCGATTATTTATACCTTATCTGAGATGGATTGAAATAAAAAATATTAAAGTTTTTTGCGGGCATCACATCCAGCCGAGCATTTTCTTGGCGTCGTCGCTCATCATGTCCGGCGTCCAGGGGGGATCCCATACGAGATTTACCTGAGCCACCTCAACACCTTCAATGATTGAAAGAGCGCGTTCGGCATCCTTCGCTATGACCTGCGCCATGGGACATCCGGGGGTGGTCAGCGTCATATTAACGAAAACCTTCTTCTCATCCACAACATTAACATCGTAGATAAGCCCCAGATCGATAACGCTTATTCCGATCTCCGGGTCCATAACACTCTTCAAGACCTCAATGACATCTTCTTTTGTTACCATTCACACACATCCTTTGTTATCTTCCCGCTACGGGGGGATCGAAGCGATTTAGAGCAGGCTGTATATAATGTTTACTGGACATCCTTGTATAACGATAGAGGGGAAATTCAATCACGGATGCCCGCATCAAAGAACGCCACCGCTTCAAGCAATTCTTCGACGGATTCAAAACCCAGAGAGGATAATTTTTCGGGACTGCACGGAAGAAACTGCGTGGAAGTCATGCGAAATTCTTCGAGGAGAGGGGCTATTCTCTCTGGCCCAATACCTTCGTACACAAGGCAGAGGGCAGGAGTTTTCTCCGATAAACCGCACCTCTCTATGGCATGGCTCATCTGCGGTTCCATAGCGAGTAGGCGAAAGAACTCTCCCTCCATGGTTCTGGACCGGGAACGCCCTGAACGGAAGCTCCGCACGGCCTTCCTGAACACAGAAAGAAGATGTTCGACAGAGCAGATACAGGAGGGATTCACAGAGGCAAGAAACACACGGTCCCCGGACTTCGCCCTTATTTTGTCAAGCCCCTTAACGAAGCGCGCTCCGTCAATGTCGCCCGAAGCGCCCCTTGCACAGAGTATCTCCGGCATTCACTTCCTCCGGAATAAAAGACCCGAATCCATCCAGTCCGTTCTTTCCTTTGCTTTTTCTCTGAAGAGGTGTATCATGTCCTCACGGGTGACCAATCCCAGAAGCCTGGTCGGGTCGTTTCTATCGACTACGGGGAGGTGACCGTGTCCGGTGGCGGCCATTTTTTCTATAATCTCTTCCATGTTCTCATCTGGATATGCAACGACAAAGGTCTTATCCTTCTTTATTGTGCTAACGGGAGCGTCGGGCGGGATTCCCTCCTTGAAAGCTCTGTTTATATCCGCATGAGTGACTATTCCAGTTAGCCTTCCATCGGCATCTATACACGGAAAGCCCTGATAACCCGTTTCGACAATGCGATGAAGAACCTCTTTTAAAGACATGTCATTTCTAACTGTCAGCACATCGGTAAACATCACTTCTTCTACAAATATCGTTTCCAGTATGTTCACTTCTCTCTCGTAACTGTATCTGATACCTTTTCTAACGAGTTTCTCCGTATAAATAGTCTCCTTCGAGATTGTTATGGAAACCGCATCGCTAACCACACAGGCAAACATGAGCGGGAGTATGATATTGTAATCGCTGGTCATCTCGAATATTATAACAATCGCAGTAAGTGTGGCCCTACTGGTCCCCGCAAAGAAGGCAGCCATACCAACGATGGCATAAGCAGCAAACGGCGCTGTTATGTTGGGGAACGCTATGTTTACCACTATGCCGAATGCGCCGCCCAGCATTGCGCCCATCCACAAAGATGGAGCAAACACGCCGCCGGAAGCGCCCGAACCCAGGGTCAGACTCGTGGCTACCATCTTCAGGAACATCAGCAACACCAAAAATAAGGCTAGCTTCAATGAGAGGGAGACAGCACTGGAACTAATAATCGGAGTTAGCGAGCCGTAGCCCACACCGAACACATAGAAATGGCTTGGGTTGAAAAAGTGAAATATGAAAACTCCAATCACGCCCAAAAGCAGACCACCAAGCATGGGTTTCGTGTATGGTGGAATCCTTATGCGCTCAAATGCATCTTCTACTTTATAGAAAAATTTATTGAAAAATACCGCTGCAAGACCGGCGGCAACACCAAGAATGAGGTAGAATATGAGCTCATAGGGGCTCCTGAGCTCGTACATCTGTTCCAGAGGAAATGTAGCCGAGGCCCCCAGGAATGCATGGGCTACTATCGTCGCAATAACCGAGGATATGACCAACGGCACAAAGGAACGCGTCTTGAACTCAAGAAGTATCAATTCCATTGCGAATATAACGCCGGCAATGGGCGCGTTGAATGTCGCAGCAATACCTGCCGCGGCGCCACATCCCACCAGTGTCTTAATCTTCGTATCAGAGAGACCAAAGAACTGACCTATCGCAGAACCAGCAGAAGAGCCGATCTGGATTATTGGTCCTTCCCTACCTGCCGACCCACCGCTCCCGATGGTAATGGATGATGCCAGCACCTTTATTATTCCGACCCTAGGGCGTATCCTGCCACCCTCCTTCAGCATGGCGGCCATTACCTCCGGAACTCCGTGGCCCTTCACCTCCGGAGCTCCGTACTTTATCAACAGGCCGACAAGCAGACCACCGATAGCAGGCGCAAGGAATATAAGCCAGCCAAAGTTTGTAATAACATAACTGTAGGCGTTATAGTCTGGAGATAGCTCTCCCATGAAGGACAAATTATGCACAAAGCTGATCATATATCTGAACACTACGGCTCCGATACCGCCAATCATCCCCACATCCATGGCGAGGATGTTCATGAGCAGGTACTCCACCTGTTTTTTTCGCCTTCTCTCCTTCTCTTCGGAGTCCACCTTTTTTCCTGCACCAAATTTTAGTTGCATCATATCGCCTTCATAGAGCCTGAGTACAATATCAACCGGCCCAATAAAGGACTTGGATATAAAACTTAGCTTTCAGGCCCGGCGAATCTCGGATGATATGTAGTATGTTCTGCCGTTGTATTCCACACAGCCGAGTTTTCTAGCCGAAACAAGGGCTGTAAGAATAGCAGCGGAATCAATCTCATCGGAAAAAGAGGAGATAATCTGGACGGCCTGTTCCTCCCTGAGCGGATGACGCTTTGAGAGGGAAATAAGAGCCTCCTCCGGCCCGGAAAATGCGGAAGAATCGAAGAGGCCGGTCTCCGGGGATGTGATATCCATGGACTCTATTCCGACAAAATCGCTGAGAATATCATGGGCACGAACAAGGCATTCGGGACCGGCCGGCTTCACCCAGCCCTCTGCAGGGGGGCGTATGGGAGTGTCTATATACACACGTTCCGGTTTGATAACCTCTATTCTATCCCTCAAAGCTAGCAGTTCCTCTTCGCTGCAGTTTCGCCCCTCTACAAGCATTACCTGAATCCACAGTCGGCCTTCAAACTCCCGGCGGAACTCCGCAATACCCCCGACTATTTCATCCAGAGAGAGGGATGGATGCGGCCGATTTATCTCTCTGAAAACACCATCCGTTCCGGCATCTAGCTCGGCGGATACCACATCTGCATTCATAAGGTCCTGGCGAACATCCTCCCGCCACAGCAGAGAGCCGTTGGTGATGACGGCCACTGGCCTTTTCGTCCTTTCTCCTGCCTCTCTGATAAGAAATCCGAGGTCGGAGTTCAGTGTCGGCTCTCCCTCCCCCACAAATGTTATGTAATCCACAGGAAGCCGGCTGTTGTTTGCGGCCTCCTCAATTTCCGCAAGAATATCCTCCGGCGGGAAAAAAGAGGAGCGCACCGCAGTCATGTGCTGGGTCCAGCCCAGCTGACAGTAAACACAGGAATAACTGCAGGTCTTGAAAAGAACGGGGTTCACCCCGAGAGAACTGCCGAACCGGCGCGAGGGAACAGGGCCGTAAACATATTTCATGGGGAAAAATGGACGGCAAAGGGTAAAAGGTTTTTCCCGCAAAGATTAAAATTTTATCTTCGCTGCGAGGGCCGACATCACTCCGCCTATCATGAATATGAGAAGCCCCATTATTCCAAGGAGGCTGAACATACCCAGTCCGTACACGGGCAGGCCGCCCAGCATCCCGCCGCTTCCGATGGTGGGAGCATTCATGTTTGTAATAGCTCCGGTCTGAGTAAGGATATAAATCAGTTCATCGGTCATCACGAGCAAAAATCCAAGGAGCATGATCCAGCCACCGGTTGCGGGATTTCCTGAATGAGAATGGGACGGGACTCTTTGTACTACGGGCCTCGCTACGGGTTGTGCCTGCGAAGCTGTCGGTTGTATAACTGGAGCAGGGGCCGGCCGGGGCCTTACGGGGGCAGCAGCGGCCGCAACAGGAGGAGGGCTAGGGCGTGCAGGGCTTGAAGGTGCTGCAGTATCCTTCGGTGCGTATTCCTTACAGGTATAGCAGTACCATCTGTCGTACTCTTTTATGTAACTCATGGACTGCCCGCACTTCTGGCATACCGGAGTCGCCGGTTTGGCAGCAGGGGCCTGCGTCTGTGCAGGAACCGGGGTCGAAGCCGATGTCTCACTCTGCTCATTATATCCCACTGGTGCGTACTCCTTACAAAAATCACAATACCACCTCTCGTATTGGTCTATATACCTCATCTCCCTTCCACATTTAGGACAATTTGCCATAGTATCACAAATCCGTATTACACCGGCAGTATTTAAAGACTTTGTATAAGCACATTTTGGTTATGCTTGTCCTCATAAAAGAAGGGAGCACTGCTTGCCGGAACTCGTAGTGGGAGAAAAAACACTGCGGCCCTTTCTCTCATCAAGCAGATAGGAGGAATGTGCTAGAACTCAATTGTTGCCTACCTACCGCAACACTGAAATAACCGGAGAAAAGGGAGCTCAACCGATCATATGTTTTTTCATATGGTCAAAAGAATTCCGGTGTCCTGTGGTTCGGCTCTGCAGGTAGCGATAGACCCTGACCTTGACAAAGTCGGTTATAAGTGCCGAGAGAATAGAGTACCCCCAGATTAGGGCAATCTGCGGCCATGTTATGGGGGCGATAAAACCAAAACCATAGGCCACCAGCAGAGTTGCCGCAAGCTTGGTAATCACAGCCGACCATATCATGACTGGAGCTGGCCAGGGCCGTTTCCAGAAATGTTCCTTGGTGCGGGCCACGAATAAAACCAGGTGTCCGGCAACCGCCATCTTTAAGAAAACATAGGTCTGGATCTGTGCGATGTCCAGATGGAGCCAGTCCATGGCAATCAACAGCATCGCAAAACTGCCTATCACACCGACAATTCCCATGGATGTAGCCACTGATATCACCTGATGCATATCCCAGCGCACCGGTTTCTGTTCAAGTCCCGTATTGTCGTAGGCAATGGTCATTATGGGGATATCATTAAAGAAAGCAAGCAGGATAATCATAACCGCCGTAATGGGATAAAAGTTAAAAACCACCATGGCCAGCACCACGAAAAACATGATACGGATGGTTTCGCTGATCCGATAAATGGCATAGCTGTTCATCCGTTCGAAAATACGCCTCGCTTCCTCAATGGCAGTAATAATCACGGAAAGCCCGGGGGCCATGAGCACCATATCCGCAGCAGCACGGGCCGCATCCGTGGCTCCGCTCACGGCAATACCCACATCGGCCTGCTTCAGAGCAGGGGCATCGTTGACTCCGTCGCCGGTCATGCCGGTAATATGGTCGCGCTGCTGGAGTGCCTGAACAATGGCAAATTTATGCTCGGGAAATACCTCGGCGAATCCGTCGGCCTTTTCAATTTGCTTGCCCAAGTCATCGCTGGTCATATGAGCTTTATCCGGATCGGACAGTACTTCGGCACGAATAATGTTGGTCCCGAGATTTAATTTTGCCGCAATCTGTTTGGCAATGGAGACATTGTCTCCGGTAACCATTTTGACCATAACCCCATACTTCTGGGCGCGTTCAATAGTCTCGGCCGAATCCTCCCGCGGTGGATCAAACAGTGAGAGTATACCAAGAAAACGCCAATGTTCGTCACCATCATACTTGACCCCCACGCCCAGTGCGCGATAGCCCATAGCGGCAAAATCATCAACTACCTGAAGTGCCCTCTCTCTCTCATCCTCTGATAGGTCGGCCATTTCCATAATCACCTGCGGCGCTCCCTTGGTTACCTGAAAGATGCCTCCAGTCGAATCTCGAATGGTGGCTTCTGTTCGTTTACCGACGGGATCAAAGGGAACAAATGCGGTCTGTCGGAAGGCTGACAGGCGACTTTTATCCGCCAGTCCCTGCAACACCGCATCATCAATGGCATCTCTATCTTCTTCCCGCGAAGCCAGTGAGGCCATCAACAGGATCTCCTGCGCATCAGCCGCCTTAAAGGTCTCAATCTTCCCCAGCGTCAGCTTATTCTGGGTAAGGGTCCCGGTCTTATCAGAACACAGGACATCCATGCTTGCCATTTCTTCGATGGACTCCAGACGGGTAACGATAGCTTTTTTCTTGGACAGATCCATGGCACCCACGGCCATGGTCATGGACAATACTGCCGGCATAGCCACCGGGATGGAAGCAACAGTGAGAATCAAGGCGAACTGAACAAGATCGAGCCATGGGGCGTTGCGGTACAACTGTACCACAACCATGATGGCAACCAGAACCAGACTGACATAAATAAGATAGTCTCCGATGCTCAGTACGGCATTCTGGAAATGAGAAACGGTTTTTGCCTGTTCCACCAGACCGGCGGTCTTGCCGAAACGGGTATTTTTACCGGTACCGGTTACTTCGGCCAGAACTTCACCCTGTTTGACAATGGTGCCGGAAAAAACATCCTCCTCTGCCCTCTTGGTGACCGGCAGAGATTCCCCCGTTAGCGCCGATTGATCAACACTGAGATAATCGCCCTCTATAAGTCTGGCATCCGCCGGAACCACATCGCCCAACCGGATGTGAATAATATCACCCGGAACCAGTTCGGCAGCATCCAGAACAAACCATGTCCCGTCGCGCAGCACGCGTGCTTTTTGTGCGAGCTGTTTTCTCAGAGCATCCACTGCATTGCCGGCGGTAAATTCCTGCCAGAACCCCACACCGGCATTAAATATCAGCAATGCGAGAATAATAATAAAATCGGGCCAATGCCGCACAACGGCAGAAAGAATGGCCGCCACCTCAATCATCCAAGGGATTGGCCCCCAAAAATAACCAAGCAGGCGCATAATCAGAGAAACATGCTTCTCTTCCAGGGCATTGGGACCATACTGCTGCAGACGCCGGGAGGCTTCCTCAGAAGTTAAGCCCCTGTTGTTTTGCACCGCGGCGGATGTTGCAGGTTCGGCCATACTAAAATACCTCCATAATCGAAAGCATAGAGCCTCTAAACTCTGGTGAATTCAAATGTTCCCTCGACACTAGTACATCGATCAACACCGTCCTGCCGAAGAGGCAACCCAATTTTATTTTTCAAAGTAGAAATTAGCGGGACTCTCCGTATCGTTGATCTCCTTGCAACCCGCACGATAGCCTGTGCCTGAACCGAACTCCGAGCAATATATCCTGCTGGCATGTATCCCTTAGAGGTATGGCAGTACAATCCCCCGTACGGGCCCATATTAGCCATGTTTCTTCCACATTTCGGACAAACTATCATAGTATCACAAATTCGCATTAGAACGGCAGTATTTAAAGACTTTGTACATGTCAATCTAAGTTATCCTTATAAAAGAAACTATCAAATACCTTACAAACATAGCCCCGTCGATGAGAAAAGATGTGGAAGAGAAGGTTGAGAAGATATTAAAGGACATCGTTGAAGAGGCAAACCAGAAAGAGACGAGGTCAGCATTGCGTAACGGAAAGAACGAAATACTGAGAAGAATCGTGCATGTATGCATTCCCCTTACTCTTATATACTACATAATTCCGCCGGAAATGTGGGGATACATGGGAAGAGAAAACGGGCTGTTTCTGGTCTTTATAAGCCTTCTAATCTTCGAAGCGATACGGATTAAGAAGAAAATCACAATTCCGGGTTTCAGGCATTACGAGGCAAGAAGGCTCTCCGCAGCAGCATGGGCCGGCACCGCCCTTTTCATATCCTTCAGTTTATTCCCCATGGAAATTGTGGTCCCTTCGGTAATTGCCATGGGTGTTATTGACCCCCTGAATGGAGAAATGAGAAGGAGCCGCTACTATCCGTGGATTCCTTCCGCCCTCTCCATCTTCATATATTTTATCGGTCTGTCGCTATTCAGCAATTACAACATATTGATAATCCTCCTGCTTTCTGCCATAGGAGGACTGATAGCTGTGGCCTCGGAAATCCCCCATCTGTGGATAGACGATGATTTCATGATGATAATAACTCCGGCTGTTATTTTATATATTCTTATACTGGCCATGGCCGCAGCCGGAATCCCCATGACATAAAGTTAGGAATAGAAAGTTATATTTATGACATAGGCCATTATAGTCTGTTACCCATGGCAAAGGATGAAAATAATGGCAGAGAGAAAAAGTGGACCGCAGTGCGCCTTCCGCGTGAACTGAAGGAACAGATAGACCGCCTGATAGAAACGCATCCGGAACTGGGCTACGGAGGGCCTGCCGATTTCGTGAGAGATTCGGTAAGGCGCAGGATGGAAGAACTCAAAGAGATGGAGCTTCAGAACGGAAACAGAATAGAAGAGGCCATTGAGCAGGGCAGAGAGATAGTAAAAGAAATCATGGGGCCGGAGGGACTGGAGGTTTTCGACAGAAAACTGCAGGAAGCAAGCATGGACACGAGAAATTCCGGTTCGGCCGATATGCTGACAGCCATGAAAAGAGTGCTGAGAGATCTGATGGGGAAGGCCGTGGAAAGGAGTATAAGCGAGAGGATTTACGAAAGGGAGGTTGAAAAGAATGAATGAAAAAAACAGAGATAGGGTGCCCACAGGCGTGGAAGGCCTCGATGAGATAATAGATGGAGGGTTTATGCCGGGTTCCATTAATCTTGTAAGCGGAGAGGCGGGTTCGGGAAAGACAATGTTCGCCGCTGCATTCGTGGCCAGTGGTGCCCTCAAATACAATGAGAACGGGTTAATAATAACACTTGAAGAGGATCGGGACGGAATAATCAATAACGGTCCAGAGATTCTGAGGAAAGCCATGAAAAAGAAACCGGGAGCGGTTTCCATATTTGACATATCCGCAATGAGAAGGGTTATGACAACATCGGAGGAATCGAAGGGAATAACCAGCGCACTGGATGTGGAGGTTCTCAAGGAAATGATCGGGAAATGGATAAAGGAGAAGAACATTCGCAGAATTGCCATAGACGGAATCGCCTCCATTGCCATAAGATACGGCTCGGAACCTCACTTTCGATCGGCTCTCTTCAAACTTGCGGCATATCTCAGACAAACAGGGGCCACATCCGTTCTTACCGTGGAAGTCAATGAAAAAGGGCGGTTGTCGAGATACGGTGTGGAGGAATTTGTGGGAGACAGTATAATACTTCTTACGAGAGAGAACGGAACAAGAGGAATAAGAATCCCGAAATTCAGAGGCAGTGGAATACTGCCCGGTCATCACACATTTATCATAGACAAAAACGGAATCTGGGTTTATAGAGAACTATATCCCAGCAAGCAGACAAAAGGGCTCTCCAGAAAAAAGGAACGATTCGGCATCGTCGGCATCGACGAGATGACAAACGGAGGATTCTACAGGGGAGACAGTACTCTGGTGGTGGGAAATGCCGGAACAGGAAAAACCATATTCGGACTGCAATTCCTCTATGCCGGGGCCATAAATGGGGAGCCGGGGATTTTCATAAGTTTTGAGGAAGGAACAAAGGAATTGCAGCGCATTGCAGCGGGCATAGGTATGGACTTCAAGGAACTGATTGGTAGTGGATTAATAGAGATTAAATTTATGCAGCAGAAGAATCTGGAACCGAATCGGCATGCATGGGATATTCTCGCCCTTTCAGAAAGAAAAAAGAGAGTGGTCATAGACAGCCTGAATGACTATAGTCCTGCCCTCTCCGGAGATGGAATGAGAAAGTATTTGCTGGCCCTCACTTCCAATCTCAAAAGCAGAGGAGTATCCTCCGTGTTTACAATGGAGTCCGAGCGATTCATGGGAGAACTGACGGAAACCGAGTCAAAACTCACCTTTGTCGCGGACAATGTTATCCTTCTGAAGTATGTTGAAATCAAATCGGAGATAAAGAAATCTATAAGCGTGCTGAAGATGAGAGGAAGTGACTTCGATCACAGTATCCGGAACTTCAGAATCACCGCTAAGGGAATAATAGTCGGCGAAAAGTTCGAAGGGATGGAGAGGGTTCTGTCCGGAACGCCGAATGCCCCCATGGCCCAGAGGATGCAGAGATTCTTCGGCTAAGGAAAGACTAAATACGGGGTCGTGTTTTCCAGAGGCATGAAAACGAAAAAACTCTCGGAGAGCAGGGTACTGGTAACTGGTGCGGCCGGGTTTATCGGCAGCCACCTAACAGATAGGCTTCTGAATCTGGGGGCAGAAGTAAGCGGTTATGACAATCTGAGCAGCGGAAACATGGATTTCCTCACAGAGGCGGCAAAGAACGGCAGATTTTCCTTCGTCAAAGGAGATGTGCTGGATACCCCGACCCTGACCGATGCCATGAAGGGCATAGATACAGTCTTCCACCTTGCTGCCAACCCCGATGTAAGATTGGGAGAAAGCGACAGCCGAATACACTTCCGGCAGAATGTGGAGGCCACCCAGAATGTTATCGAGGTGATGAGAAAGACCGGCGTGAAGAACATTGTATTCACATCCACATCCACGGTTTACGGAGAGGCGGAGATAATCCCAACACCGGAGTCGTACGGCCCCACAATCCCCATATCCCTTTACGGCGCTTCGAAGCTGGCCAGCGAGGCAATGATTTCCGGGTTCTGCCACACATACGACATGAACGCAGTGATATACAGATTTGCAAATGTGGTAGGGTCCAGAAGCAACCACGGAGTAACCTTCGATTTCGTGAACAAGCTGAGAAAGGACCCGAATAGGCTAGTAATACTTGGAAATGGCGGGCAGAAAAAGTCATACACCCATGTCTCCGACACCATAGATGCCATGATTTTCGGAGTGGAAAACGCAAAGGAGCGGGTGGAAATCTTCAATATGGGCTCGAAGGACTACATCGATGTGGTAATGGTGGCGGACATCGTCACAGATGTTATGGGACTGAAGGATGTGAAATACGAGTTCACCGGAGGCGTGGACGGGGGCCGCGGATGGAAGGGCGATGTAAGGGTCATGCATCTCTCCATCGAAAAACTCATGTCCATAGGCTGGAGGCCGAAATATAACAGCGAAGAATCGGTGAGGCTCACTGCCGAATCCATTGTTTCAGGCATCTGAGGGCGGCGGAGGGATATCCGGCACCATATATTCCGGGGGTGCGCCGCAGGAGGGGCACGAATGCCCCGGCATAATACAGACAGAATGAAATCTTCCCTGACAGTTCTGGCATATCACCACAGGCTCTCCGGACACAATCGGTTTTCCGCACACAGAACATATTTCTTTTTCTTCCTCCCGGTGAAATGCAGACCAGAGAAACAGCGAAGAAAAGATGAATAAACCCACGGAAGACAGAGCATAGAAAAATCCGGTTAGCGGCTCAATGAATGTAAGACCGGTGCAGTCCACAGAGTAGAGAATGGTTGTGTTCGGGAAGTCCCACTCCCATCCGGAGGATGTGTTTTTCACAGGTGCGGCACCCACGGGAAGCGTTCCGAGATAGAAAGCGGAGGCTGTATCGGCCACAATCCAGTACCCTTTTTCATCGCTCATGAACGAGACCTGCACATCCGAGCGGTAATACTGTTTCACGGCTCTTTCCGCGGCGCCCCTGTTATTCTCATTCCCTATGAAAACCACGGGAAACGCATGGTCATCCGTGAAATAGACACGGGCCGTGCCGCCGAGTTCCTTCACCATAGCCGATACGAGCATGGCCTGATCCTCGCAGTCCCCGCCCTCTCTCTGGAGTGTTTCATTGGGACTGTACCATATATCCTTCCCGTCCGGGTCCTCCTGATACGGGATATTGGTCTTTACCCAATCAAAGACCGCGGCAACCTGCTGTACGGAGTAGGGGCCGGAAAGGCCCGCATCAGAGACAATTTTCTCAACTGTGGAATGAAAATCAGCGGGGACATCGGTTATTCTGGAATTTACCATATTGTAATACGGGAAGGGGTCATCTTTCTTCTCGTAGTTTGCAGGGGAAGGAGGGGGGACAACATCGGTCTTTACCTGAATACCTCCCTCATGCCATCCGTAATCAAACCATGTATTGTATGGTCCCTCGGCCATGACTGAAAGAGAGATGCCGTAGAAATGCTTTCCCGCCTCTGGAGCGGAGAAGAAGAGGCTCCCCACCACCCCGGATGAGCGGGGCAGAACATAGGAGGACACGGTACAGTTAGAAGAGAGGCCGGTGTCCCATTCAAGCCGTATCCCGCCGATATAAAGCTCGTTGTTCCCCTCGTTTATGACGGTCAGGGTCAGGGAAGCGCCGTAGCGTGCATAGATGTTCCCGGCCACGGACCAGTTGAGTTTATAGCTGTAACCGGGCTGAATGAATGTGAATGTGTCGGGAGGAGGAAGCATAGCGGGAGCGGCATCTGTGACAACCGGCTTAACCGGAGATCCCGGGGCCAGCTGCGACTGAGAAAGTGTGATGGCCTGTATTCCAGAGGAGAGAAGGAACAGTGCTATGGCGAGGGATATGAGGCCGATTATAAGGGGAGGAAGTTTCATGGGAGAGCGTAAAGGTGAGGGGTTGATAAATGTTGTGAGGAATCTCTTTCAGAGGGGGTGCTGTTCGCATCAACCTCCCAGTCCGCATAAATTCTTACTCACATCCATGCCACCACACTGATACTAATCATGTATACCCCCGTGTCATTATCCACATAATAAATGAGAGATAGATTAATGCTGTTATGAACAGAGCCGTTGCCAACATTTTTAATTTTGTTTTTTTCTCCTCATCATCAGTACCCTCTGCAACTCTAAGAAAGTAAGACGCTATGTATAACACAGCTAACAGCGGCAAAATGAGTATGAAGAATATCTCTATAATCTCCTGCAGATTCATGCTATTCCTCCATATAGATATAAATCTTAGGTATCAGCAACAAACTGAATATCTTCCTGCCGGTCCCAATATCGTTTCTTGCCCTCATGCTATCTGTTATGAATTATCAATATTTAAATCTTGGCCCCACCCCTTAAAAACTCAATCCAAACCCTTAAATCCTCTCCACCCCTTCCGTTTCCCATGGCATGGAACGGCCCCGCAAACAGCATTGACGATTACAGGCAGGAGATACCGGCATCCTACAGGCCGGACATGAGGACATCCGCGGTGATATTTGCGGACAGCGGCCTTATGGAGCAGGTCAGAAGGGACAACGCACCGGAGCAGCTGGTCAATGTGGCCACCCTCCCCGGTATTGTGGGAAAGGCCATGGCCATGCCGGATATTCACTGGGGCTACGGCTTCCCAATCGGCGGCGTGGCCGCTTTTTCCATGGATGAAGGTATAGTATCCCCCGGCGGTGTCGGGTATGACATAAACTGCGGCGTAAGGGTTCTCCTTACCAACCTAACTTTTAAAGATGTCAAGCCGAAAATAAAGGAACTGGTGGATGCAATCTTCCGGAATGTGCCCTCCGGCGTGGGTTCCAAGGGGAAACTGCGCCTCACCCCTACCGAGATGGACGATGTGTTCGACAGAGGGGCGGAATGGGCCGTTGAACACGGATACGGCTATGAAAGGGACCTTGAGGTCATGGAGGAGAACGGAAGGTATGATATTGCCGATTCGGGCAGAGTAAGCTCGGCCGCAAAGAAGAGAGGGATGCCGCAGCTGGGGACACTGGGTGCCGGGAATCATTTTCTTGAAATTCAGAGAGTCGGAGACATCTTCGAACCGGAGGTTGCGGAGAAGTTCGGAATAACCGCTCCCGAGCAGGTAGTGATAATGATACACACAGGTTCCAGAGGGGCTGGCCACCAGATTGCCAGCGACTACATCAGGGTCATGGAAAGGGCTGTGAACAAGTACGGCATAAAACTGCCGGACAAGCAGCTGGCATGCGCTCCTGTGAGCTCTCCAGAAGGGCAGGACTACCTGAAAGCCATGGCCGCAGGCGCAAACTATGCATGGACCAACCGCCAGTTGATAATGCACTGGATTCGCGAATCCTTCCACGAGGTTATGAGGGCGGAGCCTGAGGATATGGGCATGGAACTGCTGTACGATGTGGCCCACAATATCGCAAAGGTCGAAAGGCATAATGTGGAAGGTATGCACGGCTCCGGTGGAAAGAAGGAGATGGAGCTGATTGTTCACAGAAAAGGCGCAACAAGGGCATTTGCCGGGGGCAGAAAAGAGATACCAGAAAAATACAGAAGCGGGGGACAGCCCGTCCTTATCCCGGGAGACATGGGCACTTCCTCGTATATTCTTGTTGGCACGGAAACAGCCATGAGTGAAACCTTCGGGTCCACATGCCACGGTGCCGGGAGGGTTATGTCCAGAAAGAAGGCCACGGCGAAGTTCAACGCGGGGCAGGTAAAGAGGGAACTGGCAGAACATGGCATATACATCAGGGCCGCAAGCACGGATGGAATAGTGGAAGAGGCCCCCGGAGCATACAAAAATATAGACGAGGTCATAAGAGTTGTAAAAGGGGCGAGGATTGCAAGACCTGTGGCGAGAATGCATCCGCTCGGAGTGGTCAAAGGGTGATTTATCCCGAACAACAGTTCTCAAAGATTGCCCATAATCCGCTCGGAAACCGCTTTTACTTTATTAACATGCTCTCTCGGAGCGGCAACCATCATACCCCACTGGTGTATGGGCCGCAGTTGAAGGGCTCTGGCCATAGGACTCAGACTGCCCAGTTTTGTCATCCTTCCGTCGCTTATTATGTTCACCTCGGTCTGCCGGTACCTCGGCTCGGAAAGGAGAACCACTCTGGAAGGGATATCCAGCATGACCTCACGAACCGGCACGCCGCTCCTCTCCGCAATGCGTCTCTCCAGTTCCAGACGCTTTTTATAGGTGAGGGATGCGAGACTCTTTTTCAGTTCTTCATCCATATCCCCAAGATTCATGAAGTAAGAGACTTTATAGAGGTCCCGATAGGTGATGCGCCGGACAATATCCGCGGGATGGCCGCCCTGAGCCCGGAGGAAACTCAGAAGTTCGCAGTCGGTCATGGATGCAAGGCTCTTTATGTCAACACTCTCATCCAGAGACTCTACGGCCTTTATGAGCATCTGCTGGGCAATTCTAACGGTTTTGTGGAAATATACGGATGAATACATGAGCGCCCTTGCCACGAGGATGCCCTCCACCGCACTCAATCCTCCTCCCTCTATGGCAAGCTCTCCGTTGTTAATCGTCAATGTATTAAGGATGCGGTCAATGTCAACGGCACCACCCTGCACCACACCGGTGTAGTGGGCATCTCTCACAAGGTAGTCCATCTGGTCAGCGTCCAGAGGGCTGTGTATTATCTCGGCAAGATAGTTCTTTCCGGCACCGAAAAAGGCCTGCCCGTTCCCCGGTTCAACGGATAAAATATCGGTATGGGAAAGTTCGCTGGGAGATGCGTTTACCAGTTTCGCAACGCGCACCGGGTCTATGCCTGCTTTTTTCAGAATCTCGTATATCATCGGCTGCCCCCCCCGGTAGTCCTCCCGGATATATGTGAAATCCTCTGAAATCATCTTCTTGGTTATGTCCATATGGTCCATGCCAGTCCGTTCGTGTATGGGACCTTCAAGGGTGTGTGAATAGGGGCCGTGTCCAATATCATGGAGCAGAGCGGCGGCCGACACAAGGGATTTTTCATCGTCCTCTAGATGCAGGGCGGCGGCCATCCTTCCCGCAATTCTGAATGTTCCGAGGGAGTGCTCGAATCTCGTATGATGCGCACCCGGATAGACGAGATATGCCAGTCCCAGCTGATGGATATGGCTCAATCTTTCGAACTCTGGCGTAGCTACTAGCGAGAGAAAAGGCTCTTCAACCCTGATGCTCCCGTGTATGCTGTCCTGAATCACCTTATATGGGCACATGGAAGGGAATCGGGCTCGGGTATATAAAATCTTACACCATGCAAAAGTTTTTTAACAAGTAAGTGCATATAAGATGGCAGGAGGAGACATCTCATGACAACAGAAAGATATTTGAAATACAGAAAAGAAGAGATTATGGAGGTCAAAAATCTCTATGAATCGGTTATGACCTTTGCTTCCCAGGGCCTATTTTACAGGACAGGACGGATAATGGGGGCCAGAATCGCCAGAATATGCGATAAAGACATGGGCCACATGCTCAGGATGCTTATTGATGAAGGCTGGGCCACGGATATTCGATTCGAGGGGAATAAAATGAATGTAAAAGACTCCATTGAGGCCTTCGAAAACAACGGAACCGACGAACCAACATGCCACATGCTCAGAGGAGCACTAACCGAAATATACGCAGCGGCAACTGGAAAAAAGGCCTACTGCCATGAAGTGGAATGTATGAGTACCGGCTCCGATAGATGTCTCTTTGAGTTTGACGAGGAGGTTTTGTAATGAAAAGACGGTCCAGCGGAATTCCCGGCCTTGACGGTATGCTCGGGGGGGGCTTTCCGAATCCATCCACCATACTTCTGGGGGGAGCCCCAGGGACCGGAAAAACCACACTTGCAGTCCAGAGCCTCTTTCACGGAGCAAAGAACGGAGAAAATGGGCTTTACATAACCGCAATCTCGGAACCGGCATGGCTCGTCCAGAATTTCCTATCCTCGTTTGAATTCTATGACAGAGAGCCCATTGAAAAAGAGATAATAAACTTCATTGACCTCGGCCAGACTATGATGAAGAGACCGGATATGATTCTGGAAACCATCATGAAGACCATTGAGAAGTATAACCCGGACCGCGTTGTCATAGACCCTATAACCCCCATAAGAGATCTTCTTCAGTGGCGTGGAGAGATGAGGGAATTCATGCACCAGCTCTTTGCATACCTTAAAGGACTGAACACTGTCTCAATCATAACCGCAGAACTCTCTTACGACGATATAAGCAGCAGTCTCGAGGGATACATGGCAGACGGCCTGATTATCCTTTCCTATCCCGAAGTGAACGGAGTAAGAAGAAAGCTTCTGGAGATACTGAAGATGAGGGGGACCGACCACACCACGGGAAGGCAACTGCTGGAAATCTCGAAGAACGGTGTTGCGGTACAGCCCGGCCTGCGATAATGTGGGAAACAGACACCGAGGAAGATAGGATGAAGAGCATGGAGCCAGAAGAAGGAGATATATATATCGTCTATGAAGCGAGACCAGAGATAAGCATGCAGGTATTCAGAAAAAAACTGGAAGAAGGGGACCTCGGCCTCATTATCTCAAGAACTCATACCGACAGGTTGAAGAGAGAATGGGGTCTGGATGTGCCGCATATATGGCTTGCCAGAGGAAACACCAACGAGTTCATTCAGGCGGTACACCCGGAGCGGCTGATGAAGATGCATACGATTATCTCAAGTTTCATCACATCAAGCGATAGGAGCAAGATAATCCTGCTGGACGGCCTCGAATATCTCATAAGCCAGAATGACTTCGGAACAATAATGCGATTCATTCAACTTGTAAACGAGCAGGTAAACACCAGCCAAACCTGCATGCTAGTGCCAGTCCATCCACGGGCCCTGGACGAACAGCAGAAAGGAATTATGGAAAGAGAAGTAAAGGTTCTTTCTACGGAAGATAATAATACCGGTGAACTTCACAACTGGTTGAGCAGCCAAAGCAAATAGATAAAAACGGCCCTGTTTCCAAAAACAATATATACGGCATACTTATTCCCTTCAATAACCCGACTTAGCTCAGTCTGGCTAGAGCGGCTGACTGTAGTAGGTAATTGGCCACGGCCAATACAGTCGCTGAAATCAGCAGGCGCCCGGTTCAAATCCGGGAGTCGGGACTCTCTTTTTCCCCAAATCTGTCCCGGAAATCCTTATATCCATAGTAAAACATCGTGTTGGTACATGAAGATAAGCAATCATGAGAGACAAAAATTTATGAGATTAATAGAAGACCCTGCTACTGCCGTAGGGATCCAGATTCCAGACCGGATTGTCTGGAACGGAATGGAGATCAGGCTGCGCGACGAGGTATGGGAACTGACTCACGAGAAGAACCGCAAAGATCGAAAAAAAGAACTATTAGAGATACTAACGAGTTTTATAAAGGTGAAAATCGAAAGGATCAGAACCGGAGACATAACAATGGAAGAAGGAGAGAACCTAGCCGAAGAATGTGTGGGACTTAAACGAGCAATGGAGGACCTTCTGAACATAAAAAACGAAAGTGATATGGAAGAGGAGCTGAAGGCTCGCGAAATAGAGGACCAGAAGCGATGGCTGGACCTTATCAGACAGGTAAAGCACTGATTAATCTGAAGCAGCGATTCTATCCGCTCTTCTTGTGAAATTCTTTGCCTCTACCTCGTGCATCTTGCTCTTTTCACGGGCCTCTTCGGCAGTCTCCCTGTACCCTGCGGACTTCTCATTGTATGAGGCGGCACGGGATTCATAAATTGCAGCCTTTTTCTTCAGATTTGCAGCCTTTTCGCGCGCCTTTGCAGCCTTCAGCCTCAGTTTTTCCGGATTGCCGAGGCCGGAACTCATCTCGGATTCCAGTTCCGTAGCCTTTGCTTCCATATCTTTGCTTCTGGCAAGCAACTTCTCAGCTTTTTCCCTATTTTTCACGGCTTTTGCAATCTGGGCCACCATTTTTCTGTCAAATTCCATATACTTGGCGTAGTACTTTGCGGCCTTGGCGCTGTGCTCGGCAGCCTCAACCCTCAATTTTGCCACATCATGATATGTACGGGCGTGAAACTTTTCTCCGCGTATTTGCGTCAACTCGTCACCTTTTCTTTTCTCCGCTTCTTCCGCAGAGCTACTCTCTGATGAAGGGGTATTCCCCAAATATATCACCGGATAACCAATGTACAGGTGGAATTTAAACCTTTCCCATGATGTGCTCTGTTGCATAAATACTTTTATAAAGCCATGGTGCATATTCTTCCTTATCCAACCATGGAAGGGATGCACCATGGCCGAGATGGATATAGAGAAGAAGTATATAAGAAATTGGTCTGAGTATAATGAAGGCCTTGTG
>JAJSAE010000023.1 GCA_024281315.1 archaeon
ATTACCCATGCGGAACTCGCACCGTTCTTATTGCCGTTCACGGGGTCGTCATCGGGGGTATAAAGCGTTCGAACCTCCCAGTTCTCGGCAAGATTGAATGTTATATCCTCTATGGTGGCCTCCTGGGGCTTACAGACATCACGGGTAACATTGAGATACCCGCGGAAAACACCGGATTCGTACAGCCAGAGTTCCACATTATGGTACTTTTCACCGGCCAGTCTCAGGGTGAGGTTTCCTTTTATGTAGGCCCCGTCCACCGCAACCTTAGGGGCAGTGTTTCCTACAGTTACGGTTGCGGCGGAGGAAGCCACTGCGTTATCATTGTCTGTTACGCACACGGAGGGATGATATGTTCCATCGTCCGCATAGAACTCCATTGCATTTTTTCCATGATGGCCATTAGTCCAGAGGTATCGGAGGCCCATCACATCGGAAGGGGTGTCGGTAGAAGCGGATGCGTCAAAGAAAGCGGCCTTACCTTCACTGACTGGGTACGGCCCACCCGCATCCGCAGCAGGTGCAGGATTCACTATTGTAACCGGTATGTCTTTAAAAGAAAGTTTGCCCAGATTGTCCGTAATAGTGAGGTTAACCGTATATGCCCCGCTCTCCGCATAAGCATGGGTGACCTTGTCTCCGTACCCCGTATATCCATCACCAAAATCCCATGCATAGGAGATAATAGAGCCGTCTGGGTCGTATGAAGACGAGGCGTCGATGGTGATATTTCCATCCTCATCAGCCGTGAATGAATCCTGATTCAGAACAATAACGGGAGCGAGATTTCTAACGATGACTTTGGAGGTCGCAATGTCCATTTTGCCGTTGTTGGACGCATTTACAAATAAAGTAATATAATAGATACCCTCACTGGAAAATGTGTGCTCAATGCTGCTCAAATTCCTCCCGGATTCGGTAGGGGAACCGTCATGGAAATGCCATGTGTAAATAAGATTGTTACCAATGCTCCCGCTTGCGTTGAAGGTAACCGGTTCTTCCGGAGAAATTGTAATCTTCGATGGGGTTAAGATTGCGGTCGGAGGCGAACCGGATACAAACACTCCGAATGCAGTGGCCGTCATTAAAAAGACGGAAAAAACGGCCAGTAACTTATAGCGCGGTGATTTTATCCTCCTTCCAATACTACCGATAATATTCTTTGCCCCTGACATCAGACCACGAAAACATATCGCTGAGGCAGTATTTAAGAATTCCGGTGAGGACTTTACTAACCCCTTAAATATCTCCTTTCATTCATCCCTCCATGCCCGAACTCGAAGAAACCGCACGCAAGTACGCACTCCAAAACGCACTCCTTCACGGAGGAAAGGCCAGCCCCGGCGCGGTCATGGGAAAGATAATGGCCGAGATGCCGGAGATGAGGAGCAGGTCCGCCGAGGTCATGGAGGTGGTGAAATCCGCCGTATCGGCCGTCAATTCCATGAGCACCGACGAGCAGAGAAAGGAACTGGAAGTCATGGCCCCGGAACTTCTGGAGAAAAAGAAGGCGGAGAGAAGGGAGGGCCTCCCACCGCTTGAGGATGTGGGAGGGAACGGTGTCGTCATGAGGTTCGCCCCGAACCCGTCCGGCCCGCTGCACATCGGTCACTCCCGCGTTGTCATTCTTAACGACGAGTATGTCAGGAAATACGGGGGCAAATTCATAGTCAGAATGGAGGACACGAACCCCGCAAAGGTGTACCCCGAGGCCTACGATATGATCCCTGAGGATATGGACTGGATAGGGGCGAAGGTGCACGAGTATGTGATTCAAAGCGACAGGTTCGACCTCTATTATAAAGTGGCCAGAGAACTGCTGGAGAGCGGCCATGCATACATGTGCGACTGCGATCAGGATGAATGGCGGGAGAAGAAGGCTCATAAGATAGCGTGCCCCCACAGGGACCAGCCCCTTGAAAAGAATCTGGAGATGTGGGGCCGGATGTTTTCCGGCGATTATGCAGAAGGGGAGGTTTCATTCGTCATAAAGACCGATATTAACCACCCAAATCCAGCACTCCGGGACTTCAGCGCACTGAGAATAGTGGAGGAGCCGCACCCCCGCAAAGGCACGAAATACAGGATATATCCCCTTATGAACCTCTCGGTTGCCGTGGACGACCACTATCTCGGCCTCACCCATGTTTTGAGGGGGAAGGACCATCAGAACAACACATTCCGTCAGGAGTACATATTCAACTACATGGGCTGGAAGATACCGCACTACATCCACTACGGAAGGGTTAAGATAGAAGGGGCGCAACTCTCCACCAGCGTGATGAAAGAAGGAATAATGGACGGAACATACACAGGATGGGACGATGTACGCCTCGGAACACTGAGGGCCCTGAAAAGAAGGGGAATAAGGCCTGAGGCTATACGGAAGTACTGGGTGGAAGTTGGTGTCAAGCAGGTTGATATTCAGTTCTCGTGGGAGAACCTCTTTGCATACAACAGAGAGATAATCGAGCCAGAAGCAGAGAGGTATTTCTTTGTGGCGGACCCCGTGAGAATGGAGATAACCGGAGCCGAGAGAATAACTGGAGAGGCCCCCATATTACCGAACAGGCCGGAGAACGGATACAGGACCTACAACCTTAAGGCGACGGAAGGAGTCATTGTCGTATATGCCCCCGGAAAGGACGTCGGGGGGAAAGAAGGGCTGTTCCGGCTGAAAGACCTCTGCAACATAGAGATAAAAAACGGGAGGGCGATATTCGCCGGGAACGACCTCGCTGCGATTAAAAAGGGTGCAAAGATAATCCACTGGACCCCTGCGGATTCCCTCCCCGGAGAACTGCTAATGCCGGAAGGGACAAAACTCACCGGCCTTGTGGAACGGGGCATCCTGCAAGGGAGTGGAGAGATGGTACAGTTCGAGAGAATGGGATTTGCCAGAATCGAGAAAAGGGGAAAAAAGGGAATTAAAGCGGTATTCGCCCACAGGTGAGACATGAGGCCGGACTACGGAAGGATTGCGGAGTACTACGACAGAGTAAGAACCAACGATGCGGATTATCTGAGATTCTGGACCGCCCGCTTGATAAAATTCGGAGAGATAACCGGAGAGAGCAGGGTGCTGGATGTGGGCTGCGGAACAGGGCGGTTCACCCTAACGATGGAAGAGATGACAGGAGCCAATGTATCTGGCCTTGATGCGTCGGTGGATATGTTGAAGAGGGCGAAAGAGAAATCAGGCAGAGTGAAATGGGTTCGGGGCTCTGCAGAAGACCTCCCCTTCGAGAAGGAATTCTTCGACACGATAACCATAACCATGGCCCTACATCAGTTCGAGGATAAGAAAAAGGCAATAGCGGAGGCGAGCAGAGTCTTGAAAACGGGGGGCCAACTTGTGGTGCTCACCACCTCCCACGGCAGGATAAGAAACTCCTACTTTGCCCTCTTCCCCGGCGTAGCAGCCATTGACCTGAAGAGATTCCCTGCCATTCCAGAAATAAAGAGATGGATGAGGGAAAGCGGAATGAGGGCGGAATTTCACATCGTTCGAAGAAAAAGGGAGATTCCGGTGGACACGGTGATAGACTGGATGAGAAAACGGTTCATAAGCACGCTGGAACTCTTGGATGATAAGGAGTTTGAGAGAGGACTGGCCATTTTTGAGAAACAAATGAGAGAGAAATATGGCAGGCTTTACAGAGATATGGAGACCTTTTACTATGTTGTCGGACAAAAATCAGAATAGATTATCCGCCCGCTCAAGCGACTCCCTTATGTTCCTGTACATATCCTGAGCGCACTGATTCATGTCCTGCTTTACCTTCTGCGCCGGGAAGGCGCGATAGACATAGAAATATCCGCCTCTATCAATAGTTTTCGTCTCGCGATATACAAGGCCGCAGGATATGAGTTTCTGGAGGGCCCTGTAAACGGTGCTCTTGTTCCTGCCCACGCGCTCCGCCAGTTCTTCCGTTTTGGCCCCATTCATCTCGGTGAGTATTTTGTAAACCCTGAGTTCGAACTCATTTACATTGTAAATACACTGTATCAGGTTCGCACAGTTCGCTTCGCCGGAGAGTATTCTTTGCAGCATGATACCACAACGCCAAGAAGATTGAGCTAATACTTAAACTTTTGGATAATCCGTGAAAAACCGTCGGGGCCAGTGGGAAAAAAAGGGAGGATATAATCACAACTACACTGCATATCTGCCAAACTATTTATAGGAGGATAGGTTTTGCTCCCATTACCATGCCAGACGAAAGAACACTTCAAATACTTGAGGATGTGAACTGGATACATGCCTCCGTAGCGGACATCAACGGAAGACTGAGAACCGTCATAATTCCATCTTCCAGCTTCAAGAAGGATGACATATGGGAGAACGGAATAGGGCTGGACGGCTCCTCAATCGACGGTTTTTTGAGGGTGGAAAATTCGGATATAACGGGCATTCCTATAAAAGAGAGTCTCAGAAAACTTCCATGGACAGATGGTTATGACAGCGCGGCTCTGCTCTTCCTGCGCACCACGGACACAAAAGGAGGACCTTACCCCACCGACCCCAGAAACATCGCCAGCACAATAAAGAAGAAAGCGGAAGGGATGGGGTTCAACACCATAAAGATGAGAATTGAGATGGAATTCTTTGCACTGGAGAACAGGGATGATGTATATCTGGAGCCGGAAACGCCTGCGGAATACATGTTGTCCCCCTCGAAAGACGGAGCATTCCGATTTCGGGACGAACTTTCGGCACATCTGATAAAGATGGGATATCCCATCAGATACCACCATCATGAGAATGGCTGGGGACAGCAGGAAATAGAGTTCGGATTCATGAATGGAATCTGCGATGTGGCCGATGCCGCAATTGTCGAGAAATTCGCATCGCGCTTCATTGCGGAAAGGCACGGACTTAATGTGACATACATGCCGAAACCCTTCGGGGCACAGGCAGGGAGCGGGATGCACAATCACATGTATCTTAGCAGAGACGGGGGAAACGCCTTCTGGGACGCGGAGGATGTGCATCACCTCAGCCAGACCGGAAGATATTTCATGGGGGGCCTGCTGGAACACATCTCCTATCTGGCCGTCATAACCAATCCCATTATTAATTCGTATAAGAGGTTGCACGGCGGGATGGAGGCCCCGAAATTCGTTGCATGGGGCTTTGGAAACAGGAGCGCACTGGCCAGAATTCCCGGCGGTGAAAAGAAGAGCACGGACATAGAGGTGAGAAATACCGATGCCGCTGCCAATCCGTACCTTGCGTTTGCAGGCATAGTGCTTGCCGGCCTTGACGGTATAAAGAAGAAGATTGATCCGGGGGAACCGAGCACCGAAGACCTCGGAAGCCTGAGCCCGAAAGAGCTCAAACAGAGGGGAATAAAACAACTGCCAGAGAATCTGGCCGAGGCTGTGGATATGGCGGACAGCGACCCTCTGGTAAAAGAACTTCTGGGCGAGAGCTATGACAGTTACATGGAGAGAAAAAGAAGGGAATGGAAGGCCTTCATGAATACGGTTACGATATGGGAGAAGGAGAGATACTTCGATGTGTGAGGGATAGAATGGGAGAAAAAGAGGGGTTCACCATAACACCGTGGGAGGTCAGCGGCGAGATAGACTACGACGAGCTTATCGTGAGATTCGGCACATCAAAGATAGATGAAAAACTCCTGGAGAGAATAGCCAGATACGGCCCGATACACACCATGCTCAAAAGGGGAATATTCTACTCGCACAGAGATTTCAACAGGGTTCTGGACGAGTACGAGAAGGGGAATCCGTTCTACCTTTACACGGGGAGGGGGCCCTCCGGGAATATTCATCTGGGCCACCTGATGCCTTGGATATTTACAAAATACATTCAAGATACATTCGATGTTCCTCTATACTTTCAACTCACGGACGACGAGAAGTTCCTCTTCAAGGAAGGGATGACCCTCGAAGAAACGAAAAAATACGCGTACGAGAACATGCTAGACATAATCGCCCTCGGGTTTGACCCGAAAAAGACGCACATCTTTCTGGATACTGAGAATATAGAAAAACTCTACCCTATCGCCCTGAAAGTGGCCAAGAAGATAACATTCTCTACGGCCAGAGCGGTGTTCGGCTTCAACAACAGCAACAACATCGGAACCATATTCTACACCAGCATGCAGGCCGTTCCCGCATTCATGGTAAGCGAGTGGGAGAAGAAACAGGTGCCGTGCGTTATCCCCTGCGGAATCGATCAGGACCCGCATTTCAGGGTGGCCAGAGATGTGGCGCCGGGCCTCGGATATCCGAAACCGTCCCTTCTGCACTGCAAACTCTTTCCCAGCCTTTCCGGAGATGATAAGATGTCGTCCTCCAGTCCCATGAGCACGATTTACACCACGGATACGCCGAAACAGGTGAAGAAGAAGGTGGGACAGGCATTTACGGGGGGCCGCGTATCGGTGGAGGAGCAGAGGAAGCTGGGGGGAAATCCGGATATCTGCGCCGTTTACCAGTACAATTACTACCTGTTCGAAGAGGACGACGCAAAACTGAAGAAGATGCGGGACGAGTGCGTGGCCGGGGAGAGGCTGTGCGGCCAGTGCAAGATGGAACTCACCGAGAAGATAAACAGGTTCTTGGAAGGGCATCAGGAGAGAAGGGAAGAGGCGAGGGAGAGGATTGAGGAATTTTTGATGAAATCGGTTAACTGCCATTAGTTAATTGGGGTTAACTAACCATGGTTAGCCGCCAAGCAAATGGCATCCTTTTAACGAAAGGTTTAAGTAGAGGATAGTATACTGTAGTATACCGTGGTATACATGACAACAACCATAAAGCTCCGTGAGGATACAAAACACGAACTGGATCAGTTCAGGGAATACAAGAATGAGAGCTACGACGAGGTCATTAAGAAGATACTATACATTGCTAAAACGGCCAGAAGCGACCCAGAACTGAGCAGAGAGGCAGTTATTGCCATTGAAGAGGCCAGAAAAAGGATTAAGAGCGGCAATTTCGTATCCGAGGAAGAGGCGAAAAAGCGGCTTGGGTTTTGATGTATGGCCTTCTTATGCAAGACCAACACCCTTATTAACAGATTAAACTATACGGTTTCAAATGTACGAGGTAATATTTGACGAAAAAGCATAGAGTTCCTTGAAAAGGCCGAGAAGCAACTGGCCAGAAGGATATGGGATAAAATCATGGATACTAAGGAAAATCCTCATCATTTTTTCGAGAGGCTCAGTGGCCGTGATGACTACAGATTGAGAGTGGGCGATTATCGTGCAATTGCTGATATCGACGATAGGAAGAAAAGGATAGAAGTAACTCTCATAGGGCACAGAAAGAGGATTTATAAGGATATTTAACTGAAGATAAGGAGAGAAGAGGCGAGAAAGAGGATAGAAGAGTTTGTGATGCGATAGGAAAAAGGAAGCAAAAGGTTTTTACTCCGCTTTAAAGCAGAAGCTCATCGTCCTCATCACTCACCGGCCCACTCACCGGCCCATCTCCCACCTGCGTACCGCATCTGGGGCACTTCCCTGTTCTGACGCACTCATTACAGAGCAGCGTTCCGCAGTTCGGGCACTTCATCACGGCCTGTTCTCCGTGGAATATACACCTGCGGCCTGTTAGGTCCTCATCTTCATCCTCCTTCTTCTTGTAAGGCTCGGCCTTCTTTGCTTTGGGGGCCTCCTTCATAACGGGCTGCTGCGGTGCGTACCTGTTTTCATACTCTCTGGCACTGGGGACATTATCCCACTGGGTCTTTTTATGGTGCGAGTGCGGCTTTTCCGGCGGCGCATTATGAACAGGCATCTGCTGCGATGTCTGCTGATGCGGGACCGGTTACTTCTGCGGGTCGAAGCCGCCAACATTAACAGGCCTTGAATACTCCAGAGGTTTGGAGTAGTCACCGAACTTGTCCTTCGGGATGCTCTCTCCACCCCTGTACGCCTCGTAATCGGAGCTGACAATGGACTTTGTTCCCACTGCCCTCATTTGCGTGCCGTCATCCTTGTGAAGGGAGGCCAGCATGGCCGTAACCTGCTTGGCCCTGTAAACACCGATGTTCAGGTCGGAAACAAGGCCGGCGATGGTCTGCCTCTCCGGCGGCAGGTACATGGCCCTTTTCAGAAGGTCTTCCACCTCTTTCTCCACATTGCTGGGATTTATCTGTATCTCGTCAACCGCTTCAATATAGCTCAGAACCTGCTTGGCCCTCGGAATAGGCAGGTCAGGCATGTTAACGGATATATCGCACAATCTTATTCCATACTTCACTATTCCTGGACTGCCGGACATGGCGGCCGAGAGCACATCTCTGGAGACGCTTTCCATCTCCGCAAATTGGCCGGGAGAGAGATTGTTTATGGCTACCGGCTCCCTCTCCCGCAAATATCTTAGAACCTCTTCGAGGTAATTATAAGGGACACCGCAGCTGCGGAAGGCCTCTTCTCTGGAAACTGGACGATTGTTTCTGTACTCGAACTCAAGAAGGGCGCGGGCATATCTCTCAATTTCCGCCTCCTTCTCCGCCTTTTGGGCCTCGACGAGTCCTTCGGCGGCGCTGGTCATCTCGGGGTCTATTCTAAGTGCGGTATCGAAGGCGCGTATGGACTGCTGGTACTCCTTCATTCTCAGCAATACGAGCCCTTTTGCACTCCACGCAAACTTATCATCCGGATGCGTTCCCACAATCCTGTCGTAGCACCTGAGCGCTTCGTTCAGGTCTCCTATTTTCTCCATGATGGCCCCGCGATTGTACCACGCATCCCTGTTTTCCGGTTCTATCTCCACCACCTTATCGTAGCAGCGGGCGGCCTCGCCAAACTGTTCCAGCTGGGTGTTTATCATCCCCATGCCGTACCAGATATCAGCAGCCTTCAACCGTTCGTCCTCAGATGCACCTTCGAGGTCCATGGCATCAAGGGCTCTCTTGTATGAATCAAGGGCTTCGGTCTTCCTGCCTATTGTTTCATATGCTTTTCCCATAAATCTGTGAATGTCAGCCCCCTGTGCACCCGCCCGAACGGCACGGTGAAAGAAATCAAGAGCCTTTTCGTAGTTCCCGGTGGTCATCTGCAGCCTCCCTGCAAGCTCCAGAGATTCGGGATTGCTCGGCTCTATGGCTAGCGCTTCCTCGACAATCGATATTGCATCGGTATAGTTGCTCATTGCCGCAAGAGCCTTGGCTTTATTGTTAAGGAACTGGACACTTCCCGGCAGAATCTGAATGGCCTTCTCAAATGAATCAAGGGCGGCACCTACCTCTTCGAGTTTCAGATGGCCCTCTCCCTTGCGGTTGTGGGCATAGGGATTGTTCGGGTCTATGGAGAGAATCGTATCGAACTGCTCGAGACCCCTCCTATAATCCCCATCCCTGTAGTATGCTTTACCTAGGGCTGCAAGGGTCATTATGTTCTTCGGGTCCACATCCAGAGCACGCTCGTAACTTCTTATAGCCTCCTTCAGGCGCCCCTGTGCCTCGAAGGCAGCACCCATATCACTCATAGCCGCGAGATTACTCTCGTCAACTCTCAAGATATCCGCACACGCGTCCAGCATCCCTTCGTAATCCTGCATGAGTTTGAGGGCCTCCTTCTTTCTTACCAGAAGCGATAGGTCCGCTCGGTTAAATTCCAGAGCTCTTTCAAAGGCTTTCAGGGCCTCATCATGCTGGCCGAGCATCATCAGCGCATCGCCCTTGTCGGTCCATGCGCCCACACTGGCCGGTGCAATTTTAATTATCCTGTCACATACCGGTACGATGGATGCGTAGTCTTTTCTCCCCTTCAAAACCTCTTTTTTCAGCTCCAGAAGGTCAAGAGACTTCGGTGCGATATCCAGGCCGGCGTCCACGATTCCGAGAGAGTTTTCAAGGTCGCCCATATCATAAAGAACCGTTCCCTTCTTCAGGTATCCCAGAGCTTCGCCCGGATTTAACTCTATGACATGATCAAATGATTCGAGCGCATCCTGAAACCTGTTAAGAGAAAGAAGGCTCTCTCCCCTGTCGTACCATATCCTGTCCGCTTTCGGGTTCAACTCCAGCGCTTTATCATAACTGACCACCGCCTCCTCGAAGCGTTTCAGATCGTGCAGTACTGCGCCTCTGTGATACCACATGTCCGCATCATCCGGATCCAGCCGGACACCTCTGTTGAAGGATTCCAGCGACTCTTCGGGCCTGCCGAGGATGAGAAGGGTTTCCGCCTTCATCTTCCACAGCATCGGATGCTCCGAATCAATAGCAAGACCCTTTTCAAAGTATTCCAGAGCCTCTTTGTGTCTATCTAATTTGTAAAGGGCAAGGCCTATATCCGATAGGAGTTCCGCATCCTCCGGGTCTATATCTAGGGCAAATTGATAGGAAGCGATGGCATCCTCCACCCTGCCGATTCTGTCCAGTGCTATCCCCCTATCCTGAGCCGCCTTCTTCAAATCATCAGTCGGAACCTCTGGAGCGTCCTCATCCTCTGCCATCTCCAGTATCCTGTCGCATACCTTGATTATTTCCGCATCCCTTCCGAGATGCTTCAGGCTCTCCTTTTTGTATATAAGAGCGGGGAGAGAGTTGCGGTTCGCCTTTAAAGTACGGTCGAATGTCCGCGTTGCCTCTTCGTGTCGGCCCAGATTATAAAGAGCAATCCCTTTCTGCGTCAGAGCCTCCTCGTCTGAATGCGATACTTTCAGTATCTCATCGCTGACCTGCACGATGTCCTCGTACCTGTTCATCTCAACAAGGGACGCAAGTTTAAGGAGAAGGATGTCGGGGTTACCCGGCTGTATGGATAGGGCTGCATTGAACGAAGATATAGCCTCACTGTGCCTGCCGATGGATGCCATGCCTGTTCCTCTGTCTATGTGGGCTTCAATGTTCTGGGGCTGTAATTTCAGGATCTTATCGCAGGTTTCAACCATCTCCACATCCCTGCCGAGCCTTTTGAGTGCCTCCTTCTTGATAATCAGCGCCTTCAACATCTCTGGCTCCCGCTCCAGCGCCCTGTCAAACGATGTGTTGGCATCCTCGAACCTATTCAGAGCCATGAGAACCTCTCCTCTTTCCGTCCATAACTGCGGATTTCCCGGATCCCTCTTAACGACCTCGTTGTATGCGTCAAGGGCACCGGTGGTATTTCTCATCTTCATCAATATGAGGGCCTTGTTATGAAGGACAAAAATATCATCCGGGTCTATTTTGAGGGAAACATTGAGGGATTTTACCGCATTCTCCAGATGGCCGAGTGCATTGTGAGCTAGCGCTTTGTTCACCCAGAGCGTTTTATCATTGGAATATCTCTCGAGAGCCGTATCGAAAACATCTATGGCCTCCTGAAACCGCCTTGTTCTGGAAAGAGCTATTCCCTTCCTTGTAAGTAGAACTTTATCGTCTGGTCTGTATCCCAGAAGCCGGTCGTAGTGCTCCACATCGTCCGGGTCTATCTCGACAACCTTCTCATAAGAGCGTACCGCCTCCTTATCATTCTTCATCATTTCAAAAAGGCGGCCTCTCGTGCTCCAGAACTCCTTCTTTGTGGAATCCATCCCAATGGCCTTATCCGCCTCGTCAATCCCTTCCTGTATGCGATTTAAAACCGCCAGAGTCATAGCGCGCCGGTGCCTCGCATGTGCATTTCCCGGATCAAGTCTGATCGCTCTTGCCAGAACTTCCTCGGATTCTTTCCCCATACCGAGCCGGCGGAGCAGGTCTCCCAGCGATGTGATAGCAGCAGAGAAGTCCCTACGGTGAGTGGGCGACACCTTTACAGTGTTCTTGTTTATGAACTCTATGGCCTTGCCGGCGGTCTCCACAGCCTCGTTCATTCGTCCGTCGTTTATCTGGGAAGCGATTTTTTCCACCAGCTTATTAAGTCTGGATAGATTCCGCTTCTCCCTGTCAACAAGTGAGTCAAGCAGTCCCATCTCTATACACCTTCGCTTTTTAGCGGGAGAATATAGCACCGGTAGTTATAATAAGTTTCGGTGGTCAGCGGCCTCAACCGGCTCACCATATGGACAGATATGTTCCCGGCTCCATAAACACACGAACGGTTTTTACGGCCATGCCCGACGACCGGGAGAGAATCTGCTTCGCATCCATTTCTGCGGTTCCCATAGCTATTATCTCACCTTTCGCAGTGTATACGGCGACGGTTTCTCCCTTCTTTACCCTCCGGGAAATCCTGTGTATTCCGGGAACCGAAAGGTCGGCACCGTGAGAGATGGAGTCAACAGCGGTGTCCTTTACCACCACGGACCTCATACGCGAAAAAAGGGTCTCGGCCGGCAGTATCACCTCTCTCAAGCCATGCTCGTCCCCTGTCTCCTTATAGTTCTCAACCACATCTCTCAGATGCTGAAGACTTACCGCTATCTTCTCGGAATAGGGGCCGCTCCGAGTCCTTCTGAGTTCCTGCATGTTCCCCCCGACACCAAGAGCCGCTCCAATGTCCACACAGAGGGTTCGTATGTATGTCCCTGCCTGAGACTCCACTCTGAAAAGTACATCCCTGCCATTGATTTCCAGTATATCCATAGCGTATATTCGCCTCACCCTTAACTCCCTTTTTACGGATGAGCGAACAGGGGGAGTTTGATATATATCACCGGTGAACTCCCGAAATACAGCCCTTATTCTTTCCTCCGGCACCTCGGAATGAAGTCGAAGTATCGCTATGTACTCCTTTCCCCCGAGAAGGATGCTGTCTATGCCCCTCACCGCTCTGCCCAGTGCCACGGGAAGGACTCCCGTAACAGACGGGTCCAAGGTTCCGCCGTGGCCCGCCTTATCCACCTCTCCAACCTTATTGAGAATCTCTTTTACCCACCCTGCGACCTGATGCGATGTCGGGCCTGACGGTTTATCTATAATGATCACACCCATGCTCAGAAGACCCTCGATACTCCTCTTCTGCGGGTCAATACCATAGCCTTTGAGTATCACATTGGAGTTCTTGGTGACAAGGTCCTTTTCGTTCATCCTTTCCACCCCTCAAGGGCCTCGGCCGCCTCTCTTACCACCGCCTCCACATCCATGTCCGAGGAATCAATCAGCAGGTCATATATGCTCATATCATTGATGTCGAAGGAATATACACTGAAATAGCGCTCTCTCTCGGACTTCTCCCTTTCCTCCATATCCTTCATTATAGCATCCAGAGAGCCGCCTTCTCTCTTTTTAATTCTCTCCGCCCGAATCTCGGGTCTGGCAGTGATATATATGCGAAAAGACGGTATTTTTGCCCTGTGAAGCATGAATCCGGCAAGCCTTCCCTCCAGAAGCATATTTCTTCCCTCTTTCATGCCGTGCATTACCCTCTCTATAACCTGCTTATCCAGTTCGATATCCACTTCAGGGTGCGACTCGGCATACCGGCCGAGCTCCGCAAGATCCATCCCCCGTTCCTTCGCCATCTCTCTGAATATCTGACCGATGAGTACGGGTTCAAGACCGAATCTTTGCGAAATAGCCTCCGCCAGAGTGGTCTTTCCGCTGCCGGGAGGGCCGCTAATACTCACTATCACTTCCATCACTCTCCAGCTCCGCCAGTTCCTTTCTGAAATCCATATACTTCAAGCCCCTCTGAAGGACCTGCCCCACGGGAAGGCTCAGAAGAGAATAGAGAAGAATCCAGTTCGGCAGGATATGTGAGGAGGTGAGATGTGCGTTGTACTCCCACGGTACGGAGAAAATGATGGAAGAGGCCTCGGTATAGATAAAATAAGAAATCCAGAAAAATATCGGAATCGCAACGAGCATGGTTATGGGCATCAGTTTCATCTGAGAACTGGAAGACTCCATGGACATCTTCATTATCTCAGGCTGTATTTTCATGAGTTTATCCACCTTTTTGGTGTTCCCGGCCATCCTTGCCTCCCGCAACTCCTTGTTGAAAGCGGACATCTTCTTCTGATTCTCCGCCATCTGGACCCAGTCTGTGGTATGATTCCGTATGAGTGTGGTAATGGTGGTCATAAGAAGACCGGCGGCAATGAGGGTGAATACGGGATACCTACCTCCCAAGCCGATGATAGGGTATAGAATGCCATTCATAAGTGCGGAAACACCGTCACGGGTGGCGGTATCAAACATCATAAGGAGAACAAGCATAAAACTCAGCATCATCAGCAGTGTAGAGCTGGCTGATGCGGGGGGTTTCGCCGGGGTGCCGGAAGGAGAAGGGGTTTCGGGAGACATTACTGACCTCCAAGCATTCCTCTGAGTACCGGATGCATCTCCATCATCTGCTCACGGCCCATGGCCTCATAGAACTGAATCATGATGCCGACAGCCAGAAGAACACCGGTACCGCTGGTATTTCCCACCGTACCTATAAGGTCGGCACCTGCGGCAAGTATACCCACCACGGCGCCGCTTAACACGGTAACCACAGGAATATACCTCTCGAGAACCCTCTTGAGCACCTTTGGTTCCCTTCTGAAACCCGGTATCTGCATTCCCTGATTCATTATCTGCTCCGCCACCGCTTCCGGACCCATGTTTGTGGTCTCAATCCAGAACTTCGCAAAGAGTACCGAGCCGAATACCATCAGACCCACAAAGACTATGACATGTATCAGGAGCTGTAGTTGGTTGTGTGTACCCAGCATGGAAGCATAACTAGGATTTGTCAGCGGCAACAACCAGTCACCCACGCCCCTTATGGTGGATGTATAATACGCAAGACCGGAAATGGGTCGGGTAGAACCCGCTTCGTAGGCACCAAGCATCCAATTATGGCCCAATATCGGGAACTTGCTCATGGACGGATGGGACCAGAACAGCATGGAGAACATGCTTATGTTGGCCAGAAGGGCGGACATCAGTATGACCGGTATGTTAGATGCGTATATCAGCTTTATCGGATACCTGCCCCTTGCACCCCTTGCCTCGCCGTGGGATAGGGGGAGCTCAATCCTGCTCGATTCCGCATAAGCCACGAAGAAGAATATAATAAGCGTTCCTACAAGAGCAATCACAGGATTCGGATTCTGTATTAAGATTCGTTCGTAGCCCCCACTGGCCAGCTGTCCCGCAGACATGTGCTGGAAGAGATATATTGTCTTGGGAATCGTACCTGTCGGGGGATTCCTGACACTGAACGGCTGGGTCGGGTCCGCTGCAACAAAATTGATTGTTCCCGTAAAGGATGCCTGGGCAACTCCCGCCGCAATAAAGAGACTGATACCGCTGCCAAGACCCCATTTGGATACGACCTCATCCATAAGGAAGACAAGATAGGAACCCACAAACAGTTCCACCACTATTATCGTCTTTGCTAGACCGTCACCGTGCCCGACCCATATCCCGTTCAGGTTAGAGACAAATGTATCGGAAGGTACCAGATATCCGTAGACCTGAGGAATAGCCTCCACGAATATCATTATTATAACAAGGAACTTCTGCGTTCCCTGATATATAGCCTGATCATCGTCGTCGGACAGGTCAAGTTTGATTATCTTTGCACCTGTGAACAGCTGCATGATAATGGAACCGGTGACAATGGGGCCGATGCCGAGGTGCATGAGGGAGCCCTGCGCCCCCGCCATTATTGCCCTGTAGCTTGCAAAAAGATCTATGGTCTTCGCTTCGTCAAGCCCGTATAGCATCACATTGGTCATCACGAAGTAGAGAATGAGGGTTAATACAACCCACATCATCTTCTTTCTGAATACCACATGCCCTTCCGGTTTTGTTACTGCCGGAAGCCTGTCTATTATGGGCTTCAGTTTGTAAAGATAGCTCTTGTCTTTCTCGGCCATTTGAATCTACCCCTTTTGGTTCCGTTCTGGGAGGTGATACTTTACTCCGTTATTACCTTTCCGCCGGCAGCCTCTATCTTTGCAATGGCTCCGGGACTGGCGGAAGCTACGCTTATCTCAACGGGGACGCTTATCCTTCCGGTACCGAGAAGTTTGTCATATCCCAGTTCCGTAAGGTTTATCTTGTAGATATCGCCCTCCTGAGTTGCGGCTCCGTTTTTAAGGTAATCCTGCAGTTTCTCTTCAATAGCATTCACATTGATGACCACATTGGAAGACACAACGCTCTGAGGTCTCTTGAAGCCGTGGCGCCCGAAGTGGTTCGGCATGTTCAGGATTACATACATAAACTTGTGTTTAAGCAACCCCGCATTGCCGCGTCCGCCGCGTATGCCTGCTCCTCTGCCTGATTTGTGCCCGCGTCCGTGTGTTCTTTTTCCTCTGAATTTCTCGGTTCTGCTAACCATATCATTCACCTCAAAGCATCTTCCCCAGCAGGTTATCAATCTCTTTTCCACGATATCCGAGGTCCCCTTTATCATTGAAAGGCCTCTTCACACTCTTGAACCCCTGTTTTGGGGGCGGGAGACGGAACACTGGCTTCATACCGGGAATTGCCGTAAGTTTCTCTTCTCCCTTGGCCAACGCCTTCGCAAGCGAAAGGACCGATGTGTACTTGGTGTTTTCTTTTATGTAGGCCTCGGTAATCGGGATGCCCCCCTCAAGTCTTCCTCTCTCAAGAATGAGGCGAGCAAGTGTTTCCGGAGAGATATCGCCCCATGTCACATAGTCCTTCACCTTCTGCAACATCCCTCTGTATGTGGGAGTATCCGGGATAACGGTACAGTGCTGTTTCTTGTGTAGATGAAGCATGGCGAGAGTATCCGCCACGCCCATCTTCGAATTTATTGTCCCTCTTATAAATATAACTGCAAATGCCATTCGAATCACCTCTTTCTGCCTCCGCCCGAGCCGCCGCCTCTTCTGCCAGCCGAGCCGCCGCCCCTTCTCCTACCGCGACCTCTGGGATTCTCCTCTCTGGGCTTGGCGGTATCCGGCATGATGTCTTCAATCTGCTCAGTGTCCACCTCGGATGACTGTATCCCCACCGGACCGGATGCAATATTGAGTTCCAGTGTCTGGTCCTCTGTCACGCGCATATCCACCGTCCTTTTCAGGGCATCGAAAACCGCAAAGGCATAGTTTACTGTGGTCTTGGTATGTACTTTGGTCATCCCCCATACATCCTGCACACCGGCCATAGTAAGGATCTTTTTCGAGATGTCTCCGGTAGCAAGGCTCGTACCTCTCGGTGCCGGCCTGAGAAATACCTCGACCGACGAGGACTTTCCGCGAACCTCAAACGGAAGAGAATGGGGCTGTCCACAGCCGCACTGCCATGAACCGCACCCTCTCTTTATCTCTATCATCTGAAGTTTTGCCACATCTATGGCCTTCCTGATGGTTGGCCCCACTTCTTTACCCTTCGTGCGACCCAGGCCCACAAATCCATCTCCGTTCCCCACCACAACCGTAGCCGCAAAACGGACCCTTCGACCGGAATCGGTCATCCTCTGAACCATGTTGATGTCCAGAACCTCATCCGTGAGGTCGGGAAGTAGAATATCCACTATCTCCGGCTCCCGGAGCGGCAGTCTCGTGGAAATAGCATCGCTCATTGTTGTTATCTTACCTTCGAACACCAGGCGCCCAAGTTCTGTTTTCGGAACCCAATCCATTTACTCACTCTCCAGTTTTGACATAACCGTCTTGAACGAAGAAGCCGCAGCCTCTCCAAAGGCCTCACCATTCAGCCTGTTCTCTGCCGGAAGGACGGAATCGTCGTGAGGGATAAGAAGACCCGCATCCACCATGCCCTTCATGGTCGCAAATACCTTGGAACCGTGCACCTTCGATTTCAAACCGATATCCAGAACAGCCTCTTCCACTCCGGCTTTAAGTGCGCGTTTTCCAGCAAGATAGCCTGTAAGATAGGATGCGGTGGTGTTGGAATGCGCTCCTTTCCAGCCCAACTTCAAAAGTTCTCTGGAAACCGCACTCGCCAGCACCATGTCTCCGTCCATATGGAAATCAACTATCTGGACGATGGTCTGGGTGTTGGTTATCCTGACAACTGCTCTGGGGACTTCCCCCTTAAGGAGGTTTGCTCTGTGTCTGTAATCCGTCTTTCCTTCCCGTCTCCGCCGGAACGGAACCTTGTATCTCGGTCCTTTTGCCATGCTCACTCCTCCTCTGAGGCTTTAAGGTGTCCTTCCACCTTCATGTGAGAGATCAGATGAGACCTGCTTCTGAACATGCCTCCTTTTGCTCTCATATAATACTTTCTGTAAATATGCCGGTCTATTTCGCCGCTATTGCGCATTTCTCTCAGAGTAACACGAATGGGGCGGATGGTATTTATCCATCTCCTCTTGCGGGGATATCTGGCATTGCTTCTTCCCTTCCGACTTCCCTGTCCTACCTGCTTCCGGTTCTTCTTCTGACGGGCCTGAGCTCTCGCTCTGCCTTTAGAGATACCCTTCTTCTGCTTCTTTCTTATGACACCGGAGTTTACGGCGGTTCGAATGTCGGCGCGGGTAATCATGTCGATTATCTCCTCTTCTCTTGTGGGGTCCAACCATACCCGATTTTCACCGCATTTCAGTATCAGCGCAGCCATTCTTCTCTGGTTCTTCAGGTCAGCCATTCTATCCACTCCTGTTGAGAACGCGTATACCAAGTTCCTTGGCACGCTTTTCTATCATCTCTCTCTTCCTGCTTCCGACACTGTGGCCAATACGAGCCGCCTGGAGCGTGGGGTCCATATTTTCCAGATCCAGAGGCCTGTAAACGAGAACCTCCTCGAAACCGGAGGGGTGCAGATTCCTTGCAAGTCTGTTTGTTCCGTACCCTATGGATACTATGTTAATCCTGTATTTGAAATGACGCCTCATTTTTGACTGAATGCCTCTGGGCCGCCTCCATGCCGTGCCGAGCCTCTTGTACCTGAACCACTCCTGTCTCTTGAAGTCGGGCTTCCGCCTCTTGCGATATGTTCTCTCTTTCAGAGCGGATTGCACATCGTCAGAGAGGGCAGGCTTGAGTTTGGCCACATAAACGCCCTCTTCCTCCTTTTCGTCCTCCACCACGAGGACATCTTCTTCAGGCTTTGCCTCTTTCTTCACCTTCTTTGCCTTTGAAGGGGCTTTTTCCTTCTTTGATTCGACAGGTTTCTTTTCCTTCTTATCGGCAACAGATGTCTTCTTGGCCGGCTTCTCGGCGGCCTCCTTCTTAGCAGGAGCTTTTTCCTTCTTTGATTCGACAGGTTTCTTTTCCTTCTTATCGGCAGTGGCTGTCTTCTTGACCGGCTTCTCGGCGGCAACCTTCTTCGCAGGAGCTTTTTCCTTCTTTGATTCGACAGGTTTCTTTTCCTTCTTATCGGCAACAGATGTCTTCTTGGCCGGCTTCTCGGCGGCAGCCTTCTTCGCAGGAGCTTTTTCCTTCTTTGATTCGACAGGTTTCTTTTCCTTCTTATCGGCAGCGGCTGTCTTCTTGGCCGGCTTCTCGGCGGCCTCCTTCTTCGCAGGAGCTTTTTTCTTCTTATCAGTGGTGACAGCCTTCCTGACAGGAACAGCCTTCTCGCGGGGCTCCTTTTTATTTCCGGCCTTCTGAGCGACTTTCTTTGGTGCGGCCTTCTTCTTAGGCTTTTCTTTATTGGCGACTTCAAGCCCTTCCTCAAGAAGATAATCAAGGTCTATGTCTATATCATCTTCAATTTCATCCACGGGTGCTTTATCATTTTTTTCAACCATACATAACACCTCACAACTTATCCGTAATATATATGCCATCCTGGAAGACTCTTATGTCGAATCCTTTTATATGGGTAGCACGCTCGATATTTGCGGCAGTCTGTCCGGTGGCCTCTTTATCTATTCCGGTCACGGTTACAATATCGCCCTTCACATTCACCTTACAACCGGGCATAATTCTCGCCTTTCTTGGGCTCTTTTCCCCTTCAAAGTTCTCTATTATGACCTGTTCGCCCTTGACCGAGACCTTCATTGGAAAGTGAGAATATACTATCTTGAGATGGTATTCGAAGCCGCTCGTAAGGCCTTTTATCATGTTATTGATATGAGCATTGTATGTTCCGATAAGGGCCTTCTCCTTCTTTCTCGGGAGTTCCACCTTGAGGTGAACCACTTTGGAGTCCAAGGAGATGCGTATCTTCGGATGCGTGAAATCTCTATACATAGTGCCGTTCTTCCCTTTAGTTGTAAGGAAGCCACCGTCAAGAGATGCACTGATTCCGTCGGGAAGTTCGATGTCATACTCAATTGATCCTGCATTCGCCATCTTAAACACCTCAATACACATATGCCAGAAGCTTTCCGCCTACACCCAGTTTCTTTGCCTCGTTGTTGGATATCACGCCACGGTTGGTGGTCATGATAATAAGGCCGAAGTTCTGGGCGGGGAGGTATCTGGATTCCAACCCCTCTATTTCGCTCTTCTTTACCGCAAACCTGGGCTTTATGACACCGCAGTTGTTTATAACTCCCTTAAGACCAACGCGGAACATTCCCGATCTGCCGTCCTCTATATACTCGAACTCATCGATGTAGCCGTGGTCCTGCATAACTTTCAGTATGCGGCCCATGAGTTTCGAGGACGGTCTGATGAGACACTCGCCCTTACCGGCCCTTTCAGCGTTTCTTATCGCAGAAAGGGCATCATTCAAAGGATCATGTTGCATGAAATCACCTCACGAATACTTCTTGAACCCAATCTCGGGAGCGATCTCCCGGAAGCACTGTCTGCAGAGATGCAGGCCATGACGTCTAACAATGCCTCTCTTTCTCCCGCAACGGTCGCAACCGTCTTTTCTTCCGAATTTCTTTTCCGGCTTCATTCTTCAATCACCTCTGCACTAAATTTATCCTTAAAGAAGGCAATTCCCTCTTCTCTTGTTATCCTGTGATGGTGTGGAATGCTGTGGCGGGCTATCTTTCTTCTCTTAACAGAGAAACCCGGGCGCTCCAGAACCACCGATATGTCCATTCCGAATATCCCTATTT
Source organism: archaeon (assembly GCA_024281315.1). GTDB lineage: Archaea > Thermoplasmatota > Thermoplasmata > JAJSAE01 > JAJSAE01 > JAJSAE01. Next base: position 20,805 of record JAJSAE010000023.1, read on the forward strand.
CCGGATTGTATTTCATCTCCGGAAAATCAGTGTAATCATTCACGCCGAAAGACAGATTTCCTTCCGGGTCAAAGGAATACTCGGTAACCCTGTTTTCTCTTATCCAGAGGGCCTTTTTGACGAAATCCTCTGCATCTGTTCCTCTTATAGTTACCTTGCAGCCGATGGGCATGCCATCACGAATTCCGAGGTCCCTATTAGTCGTCTTTGAGATTGTCCTTACCGGTTTATGTCCGGTTACCATCTCTATGACCTCTTCGGCCTTCTGCAGCCTTTCGCCTGCCTCTCCAACACCGATGTTCACAACCACCTTGGCCAGCCGTATCTTCCTCATGGGTGAAACCTTCTTATCGCTCATTCAATCACCCCCTCGAAAAGAGAGATAACGGCAGAGTCCTTTCCAACCACAAAGACATTGGGCCGGGTCGTTCCAAAGCCCTCATCCATTATTATGACATTTGGTGCCGGATTTCTCTTGACCTCAATCTCCTTAATTCTGGCTGTGGTTCCCGCATGAGCCCCGCCCAGCATGAGTGCAATACTCCCCGGCTGGAAGGGATAACTCTCCATTATCTTCTGGTCCGGCAGGCTTATTTTCAAAACATCCCCGGTTTTATACTGATTGGAGTCCATGAGAATGTTCCTTCCGTCGTGTAGATTCAACTGCATCTTCCCATTCTTCACTGTGGTCCTGTTCTCTATGCGGGCGAGTTTCCATGTCTCCTCACCTGCCTTCAATCTCACAAGTTTAAGTCTTCCGTGCGTATCCAGAAGCATTCTGTAGTGCTCTTTCATTTCCGGAAAACTAACGACATCCATGATGCCCACCGGAAGTTTGTAGTCCTTGGGATGCCTTCCGTCCACGAGAACCTTTCTGGCTCCTATGATCCGCCTAGCCTCGGCCAGGGTGTCGCAGAAGTGAAGTTGATCCCTTATGACCGCCCCGAGAGGTACGCTCCTGGCGAATGGATGCGGCCCGGGCGATGACCTTACCGCCCACTTGTGCTTCTTTCTTTCGAGATGCCATGTGGGTGGTGCTGCAAGACGCTTAACATGACTCATATTCAATCCTCCTTAGCTGTTTCAAGTTTCTGGCGTCTCTTCTTGTCAGAGAGGTCCAGTTTGGTAATCATAACATTGGACGGGTGAATCTTCCGACTCACCTGCTTCTCATCGGCCTTGGCCATGGTGAGGCTTTCTATGGCAATCCTTCTCTCGTCGGTGAATATCGTGGATATCTTCCCCTCGAAACCGATAATCTCGCCCTCGCCTCTCATGACCTCCACGGTATCGCCTGTTCTGAGAGGCATATTCCGCCTCCCGTACTTCTCACGGAGTTCCGGACTCAGGTGCGCAACTATCTGCTTCTGCTTTCTATGATTCGGAAGGTTGAAGAGTGTCTTTCTCTGCTTTCTGGCCTGTATAGTAACCATTCTTAACACCTCACACTATTATAGATGCGGTTGCCGCAATTCTCGGCCATCTCTCTGCAGCCTCTCTGGCAACCGGCCCCTTTATCTCAGAGCCCTTCGTCTCGCCCTTATCGTTCACTATGACCACAGCATTATCCTCGAAGCGGACCATGGTACCATCCGGTCTTCTGAAGGGCCTTCTCTGCCGGACAATCACCGCATTCAGTATCTGCCGCCTCATCTCCGGCGTCCCTTTCTTGACAGAGACCGTGAGCAGATCACCCACACCTGCGGAAGGATACCTTCTGGCAGTACCGTGCCATTTAGGGACCGCTATTATCTCCACCACTTTGGCTCCGGTATTATCAACACATTCCACCTTAGAAGCGGTGGTAAGGCCTCGTGTCTGCTTTCCTGCTATTCCCTTCATGTCAATCACTCCTTAGCTTCCACAACCACAAAGGATATCTCCTTACTGAGCGGTCTGCATTCCATTATCTTAACCTGAGTGCCCGGGGAGACATCCATGCACGGAGGCGCATGAGCAAGGTATTTCCGGGTCCTCTTCTCGTACCTTTCATACTTCTTTATGAAATGGGAGTACTCCTTCGCCACCACTACGGAACGGTTCATCTTGGCGGAAAGCACAATCCCGTCTATCATGATGCCCCTCACGGGCAGATCGCCGTGGAAAGGGCAGTTATCATCCGCACACAGTCGTGCCGGAGGAGTGACATCTATTCCTATGTCCCTCGTCTTTATGTTCTTCCGCACCACCGTTTCCGGCTTCCTCTTAATTATCTTCTTAACCATCTGATCACCACTTTATTTAACCTTCTTAATCCGGTCTTCCGGACGATAAAGTATGCGTCTGCCTTCTATCCAGATCGTTTTTCCGTCGAAATCCATACCAAATGAATTCCCGGCCTTAGGGAGTAAAATCTCCCTTCCGTCCATGTCGACTATAACGGTCTTCATAGTCTCGTTCACAATCACACCCCTTACTTTTTCATACGAGGGGTGACGAGACCTTACTCCCACAAGTTTTCTGCCGATGAAGAGCTCTTTCTCGTACATTATCTGACCTCCACGCTGAAGCCCATGTTTTCAAGAACAGCCTTTACCTTTCTTTTGTGGTCTCCCTGCAGCTCGATCTTTCCGTCCTTAACCGTTCCTCCCGCAGCACATTTGGTCTTAAGGGTTCGGGCAAGGTCGTCAATATTGATGTCGGCAGAGTCTATGCCATCCACAACGGTAACCATTTTTCCATACCTCCTTCGATCGGTGTATATCTTTATATTCTGCTGTTCTCTCGCTATCTCCTCACAAACACACAGTTCCTCTGGCAGTCCGCAGACTGGACATATTTTAGCCATTACTGATGTTCCTCCTTCTGTATTGTTAGGATTCTCGCAATTGATCTTCTCAGCACTCTGGTCCTTCCCGGGTCAGCTGGCGAACCGCCCATGGCGGAAACGCCCCTCTCGTGCATGAGTTCGTCTCTCATTTCATGCAGTTTTTTCTCTCTTTCCTCGGGGCTCATGTCTCTCAATTCACTGCTTTTCAGAACTGACATTCGTGTCACCTCCCTCTGTATTATCTGCAGAAGCGGGTTTTACATCCTTTTTCTCTTCTTTCGCTTTTTCCACCGGAGCAGGGGCCTCAACTGCCGCAGTTTTTTCCTCTGTTTCCGACTCGGGTGCTTCCTTCGGAGCTTTTTCGGAAGAGACAGGAAGGGATTCGACCTTTTCTTTCTTTACCGGAGGATTTTCCTCTTTTATGGCACTCTCCTTTTTGGCTTCCTTCTTCTCTGCCTTCGCAGGAGCCGTTGTCTCGGTGGCCACTTCTTTTACAGAACTATCCTCTTTGATCTCCTTATCTTCCTTTTTGACCGGAGCCTCTTCCTTCTTCTCGGAAGGCGCTTCTTTATCTTTCTGAACCTTCACGGGATCTTTCTTCTTTTCAGCCGCATCTCCCTTTTTATCGTCTTTCTTCCTTGAGGAACGGCTCTTTCTGGCCCTTTTCTTCTCTGCGGGCTTTTCCTTTGCCTCGGCCTTCTCTTCCGCCGGAGCCTCTTCCTTCTCCTCAGGGATTGAATCGTAAACGGTTATCTCATCAGGCAGTTTCGTATCGGGATGGGTTATCTGGACCTTTACACCGATGGTACCCAATTTCACCGTAGCCACCGCAAAGCCCTCTTCGACCCACTGAACACGCGGCTCTCCGCAGAATTTGATGTGGCCGTCCTTGAACTTCTCGACCCTGTGCCTCTGACCGGTGAGTTTCCCGGAGATAACAACCTGACATCCGACGGCCCCAGCTTCCATTATCCGCCTGACTGTAGAGTGGCCCGCTCTTCTGAAATGCCAACCTCTCTCGAGAGATTCGGCGAGTTTGTAGGCCATAATATGGGCGTTTAGGCTGGAATTCTTTACCTCTTCCACCTCTATCTGGGGATGGTCGAAATTGAACTCTTTTTCCAGAGCCGCCGTGAGCTCGCGAATCGCG
>JAJSAE010000024.1 GCA_024281315.1 archaeon
ACAAAATCTTAATATGAGAGGTGCATTACCGTCCTGCAGGTTGGTGTTACATAATGCTTGAAACAGGCTTCAATTACCTACTCTATGAGGAGAAAGCGGACATAAGTTACAGAATACTGGAGGACTTCGTGAGCAAGGGGGCCCCAGCTCTCTGCCTTACTACGGCATACCCCAGCAAGCTCAAGAAAATGTATAAAAAACTGGCCGATGCCACGGTGATATGGCTCTCGGAATCATCCGGCGGCGGTGTTGAGACCATGAGTGCCAGCAGGCTTGACTTCGAGGTTACAAGGACCATGACGCGCTTTATGAGGGACAACAAGGGAGGCATAGTGCTTCTGGACGGATTCGAGTATCTCATTCTGGAAAATGATTTCGAGAAGGTCAGGAAGTTCATAAAGAAGATAAACGACTTTGCATCCATGAACGAGGCCACTTTCATTGTCACCGTTAATAAAGAATCCTTCCCGAAGGAGGTTATAACGACTCTTTCCAAGGATTTTGACATCGTGGGAAATGCCGCCGATTACTATGGAGAGAAGATTGAAGATAAAACGGTAGCAGCACAGAGTGCTCCCGCACCCACGCCCCCTCCACCGCAAACGCACTCCTCCTTTACGCCTTCACCCTCTCCAGCCGCCGCCCCTCCCAGGGCCGCACACCATGACGAGGATCTTATAGGAGAAATAATGAAAGAGGATGCCAGAACAACCACCACGGAGATGGAGATAGAGGACATATATCTGATTCACAGGAGTACTGGTACGCTGATTCAGAGGCGGACATGGAGGGAGAACGACCTCATCGACCCGGACCTTGTTGGAAGCATGTTCAGGGCCATTCTTGACTTCATAAATCAATCCTTCGCATCGGGAGAGGTGGCCTCTTTCAGCCGCATAGATGTGAAGGGGTACATAATCCTGATATATGACAGTAAATACCTTTCCCTTGCCATGGTGTTCTCAGGAAATGCGGAACTCCCCCTCTATCGTGCAATGGATGACATAAAAGCGATTATTAAGGAGAACATAGCCGAGGTGGAGGAGAATTACGAGAACGCACTTGAGGACTATGACGGCGATGTGGACTCTCTCAGAGGGACGAGAAAATACATGGATTACCTTTCCACAGGGGTCAACAGAGCCCTAGAAAAGGGAATGAAGGCAGATAAAAGAGCAAATGCTCAACCCGCGGTCTCAACCGAGGCTGCATCGGTGCCAGCAAGAAGACCACGCCCTCCTTCGGGCCATGCTCCGGTCAATGTTGAGCAGAATGTTCCAGAGGAGGCGGCCGAAGCCTTCAATCAGGGTGTCCAGTTAGGGAGGCTCCGGAGGTATGATGAGGCAATCGAGTTCTACGATAAAGCCATAGCCATACGGTCGGATTATATTAAAGCCATCTTCAACAAAGCGGTTGCGCTGCAGATGCTGAACCGGCTGGAGGAAGCGATTCTTGCCTACGACCAGGTCCTTGCCGTAAATCCGGGCGACCCTGAGGCATGGAGCAACAAAGGAATCGCCCTCAGGGGCATGGGGAGAACGCAGGAAGCAATCGAGTGCTATGATCAGGCCCTTTCCCTAAATCCCGGCGATGCCGGCCTCTGGAGCAACAGAGGCATCGCTCTCAGAAGTCTTGGCATGGTGGAGGAGGCCATAGAATCCTACGACCAGGCCCTGAAGATAAATCCGAATGATGCCGGTATATGGAGCAATAAAGGGGTTGCGCTGGGAAGCATAGGGGAACTGGAAGAAGCTCTTGACTGCTATGAGAGGGCGCTGGCAATAGACCCGAACAGAAGAGTGGCCAGACGAAATCGGGACATCCTTCTGAAGAAACTGGGGAGGGCTTAGTATGGAAACGGAACTGAATTACATGGTTCTGGAGGTTCGGGCTGACCACAGCTACGAGATGCTTATGGAACTTATTGATATGGGTCTTCCGAGTCTCTGCGTCACAACGACTTATCCCGAGAAACTGGAAAGGATGTTCCCCCCCATGGAGAATACCATAACCGTATGGGTATCTTCCGAGGAGAATGACGAGGGAGGAATCCACGGAAAGGACATGAACGGCGAGATTCTGGAAAAAATAGAGGAATTCGCCCGGAATAACGAAGGACCCGCTGTAATTGTAGATGACATAGAATATCTGATTCTGGAGAACACGGAGGACGAGGTGGCGGATTTTATAAGGAAGGTCTCCCGAGCGGTGGCAACGGCTGACGGCACTCTTGTGGTTCCGGTAAATCCCGATGCTGTTTCCGAGGACTTTATGAAGGGGATGGGCCGCATATTCGACATAATAGACGACAGGATCGGAGAGAGAAAGGAGGGAAATGTTCTATGCCCCGAGTGTGGGGCCGAGTGGCCTGCCGGAATAACCGTATGCACCCTGTGCGGCTACAGGTTTCCTGTGCTGAAGGATGGGAACATCGAGGCATCTGCCCCCTCAGCCGGAGAGAAAATGACTGGTGTGGATGAGATTGCAGAAATAAGTCAGCAGCCGACACTCAGAAGAAGCAGCGACAACTGGCTGAGCAAAGGGGTATCCCACGAACTTTCGGGTGAGAGCTATAAAGCGATTGAGTGCTTTGATAAAGCGATAGCGGAGAATCCAAGGGATGCATGGGCATATCTGAATAAGGGCGTCTCACTTCAGAGGCTCAACAGGCTGGACGATGCGTTGAAGGCCTACGACAGGGCAATAGAACTGAACCCGGACGATGCCGATGCATGGAACAACCGCGGAACGGTGATGCGTGCGCTTGGAGATATAGGGGCGGCCATAGAGGCCTATGAAAGGGCGCTGAACATCAATCCGGAGGATGCGGGCATATGGTCGAATCTGGGAATAACCCGAAGGGCGAAGGGAGATATGGACGACGCACTCGAAGCCTATGAAACGGCTCTTAAACTGAGTCCAGAGGATTCCAGTATCTGGCTCAACAAAGGGGCACTGCTTCAAGCGGAGGGGAAACTGCGAGACGCTCTGAAGTGCTATGAAAAGATTCTGGAAATGGACCCAGACAACGAAGCCGCACAGAAGAAGAAGAGAGGTATACTTGTCAGGCTTGGACGGGCATAGGGCCTCAGGTTCCTTCCTGCCAGCTGTTCATATAATCCCTCTGACTTTCGCTTAGTGTGTCAATCTTTACGCCGGAGGACTTCAGTTTTATTTCCGCAACTCTTTCGTCCATCTCCAGAGGAACTCTGTGGACACCTGCATCCATTTCGTGGGTCAGAAGATATTTCACAGAAAGGGCCTGTATCGCAAAACTCAGGTCCATTATCTCCACGGGATGACCCTGCCCCGCAGCAAGATTGACAAGCCTTCCACCCGCAAGAAGATATACCTTTCTCCCGTCATACATGGTGAACTCAGTCACCATCTCCCGCACCTTTTTTATGTCATAGGCCATCTCTTTCAGCCCTGTCACATCTATCTCGTTGTCAAAGTGCCCAGAGTTTGCCAGAACGCAGCCGTCCTTCATCGCTTCAAAATGCTCTTTTCTTACGATATCCTTTACTCCGGTGGCCGTAACGATGAAGTCGGCCCCTTTCACCGCTTCTATCATGGGCATAACCCTGAAACCGTCGTGTATAGCCTCTATTGCCTTTATGGGGTCAATCTCCGTTACAATAACATTGGCCCCCAGTCCCTTCGCTCTCATGGCAATCCCTCTCCCGCACCATCCGTAACCTCCCACAACAAAGTTCTTTCCCGCAATGAGCAGGTTTGTGGCTGAGAATATGCCGTCGAATGTGGACTGGCCAGTGCCGTAGCGGTTGTCAAAGAGATGTTTCATCATGGCATTATTAACATCCATTACGGGGAATTTTAGGGCTCCCTCTGCCGCCATGGCTCTAAGTCTCACGATTCCGGTGGTGGTTTCCTCGTTTGCCCCTCTAATGTCCTTGAGAAGTCCAGAATATTCCCGATGAACAAGGGAAATCAGGTCTCCGCCGTCGTCTATCAGATATTCCGGGTTGTGGGCGAGCACGGCTCTCAGGTGTGCGTAATACTCATCATTGCTCTCTCCTTTCTTTGCGAACACAGGAAGCCTAAAGTGCTCTTTCAGTGCGGCCACCACGCTGTCGTCCGTGGAGAGGGGATTGCAGCCCGTAAGCCTTACATCCGCTCCCGCATTTTTCAGCGTAATGGCAAGGACCGCAGTCTTTGCTTCCACATGCAGGGCCATTCCGATACGCACCCCTTTCAGCACGCCGTTCTCTTTCAGTTGTCGCTCAACCTCTGTCATCACGGGCATGTGTGCCTTAGCCCATTCTATTTTGCGCAGACCGGTCTTTGCGTCCGTATCAGGTGTCATGATTCGGGCATAGTGAGAGACATATAAAAGGTTTCGTTTTGGACTTCCCAAATCTGTCCGTGTGGTCATGACCACGAAAGGCTAATAAATGAATATGGGGATAAAGTTTCGGGTGAACCGATGGAAATGCACAGCAGCGATTACTTGGATTTCGAAGAAGAATTCGAACCGATAGAAGGATGCAACTGCATATACTGCAGGATGGCCAGAATGGAAAAGGGCATGAAGGAACTGGAAGCCATGGTAAGCGAGTTGAAGGTATTTCTGGAGTTTCGGGGCCAGGACACAAGGCCAAAAGGGAAGGGCAAAGCCTGATTTTTCACCCATCAAAAGTTTTATATCACATATCATTTTACTGCGGGCAGACGCAGGTGTAATCTAGCCTGGTTAGGATTTTGGCCTTCCAAGCCAACCGCCCGGGTTCAAATCCCGGCACCTGCACCAACTAACCAATTTTATAAATACCCAGAGGTGACGGGATTTGAGAGCCGCAACATAAATTAACCAATTGGACAAATTATCCAACTGCGGCGAATCCCGAACGAACCAGCCCGACAGGGCGGGTGAGCGAGGGAACATTATCCACACTCTCAACCTTAGTGCCAATTAACCAACTGGATAAATTAGCCGGCGAGGCATACGCACCGCCGCACCCATGAAAAAATTTGCAACCGGCGGTTTTAGTTTTATAAAAAAAACGAAAAAATAAAAAACTATATAAAGGATGTAGGAATACTAGGATAAAGTATTTGCGATGAGGGAGATTATGAAAAAAATACTGGTCATAATGATGGCACTGATGATGCTGGTAGGCGGCCTCTTTGCGGTAGCAAGTGGAAGCATGAGTTCTGATAGTGGTGAAAATGTTTTTTCTACTCCGCCCCTGTCCCCCGCACTTGTGAGCCATGCACCGATAAGGATAGATAGCAATGCGGATTTTGATTCCGCTCACGGAGTAACAAAGGGAAATGGGACAGAAAGTGACCCATATATAATTGAGAACTACGACATTAATGGGACTGGATATGGATACTGCATTTATGTAGGGAACACAACCGATTATTTCGTAATAAAAAATTGTTCCCTGCACGATGCGAGCGGAGGTAATATTTGGCCCTATTACTCTGATTCGGGGATTATATTATATAATCTTAACAACGGAATTATAGCAAACAACACCGCCTCGAACAACGGGCCCAGCGGCGGTAGCGGTATCTACCTCTGCTACTCCACCAACAACAACATCGCAAACAACAATGCCTCGAACAACTGTGACGGCATATCCATCGCCCACTCCATCGGCAATAACACTATCACAAACAACACCGTCTCGAACAACTGGGACAGCGGCATCAATCTCTACAACTCCACCACCAACAACATCAAGGGCAACAATGTCTCGAACAACTGGTACGGCATCCACCTCGGCTCATCCAGTAAGAACACCATCTATCACAACAACTTCATAAACAACACCAATCAGGCCTACGACGACATTGGCACCAACTCCTGGGACAACGGCTATCCGTCAGGTGGCAATTACTGGAGCGATTATAACGGCACAGATGATTACTCCGGGTCGGGTCAGAATGAATCTGGTAGCGATGGGATAGGAGACACTCCCTACACGAATATTGATGGGGGAGCGGGGGCAAAGGACATCTATCCTCTCATGTCTCCTTATGTATATACCCAGAATTATCTTGCAAACACCCCTTGGCCAATGTTTCACGAGAATCTCAGGCACACCGGCCTGAGCCCATACAGCACAAGTGGGAACAATGGAGAGTTGAAGTGGAGTTATATAACTGGAGGGGGGGTGTATTCCAGTCCAGCTATCGGCAGCGACGGAACCATATATGTCGGGTCATGGGACGATAATCTGTATGCCATAAATCCAGACGGGACGCTGAAGTGGAATTATACAACCGGAACCTATGTATACTCCAGCCCGGCAATCGGTAGCGATGGAACCATATATATCGGAGACGCTAAGTTGTATGCGTTCGGGGTTGGAGGGCCAGTTCACAACATAAACACAGATGAGTATTTTAACACCATTCAGGCGGCGATTGATAACACAAATACACTCAAGGGCCATACAATAGAAGTCAGTGCTGGCACATATTTTGAAAATGTGGTTGTGAACAAGTCGCTCACTATTAAGGGTGCAGGAGAAAATCTTTCTACGATTGATGGCAATTACAACGGAGATGCCGTGCATATTTCGGCAGATTGGGTGAATATAACGGGTTTCACTCTTATATGTAGTGGTTCAGATTATGTGGATGCCGGAATTCAGTTGGATAATGTCAGAAACTGCAGTATTGAAAACAATAACATCTCATTAAACTACTATGGTATATACCTTTCTTCTCCCGGCTCCAGAACTTTTAGTAACGATACCGTTGTTTATGCCACCGATGGAAGCGAAACCACCCCTTGGGGCTTTTACCTCCCAGACGGAAACATAACAAATGTGTCATCCGGAAACATAACCTATGATAGTGACTTCCTTAAAATTTTGGTTTCTGGAGATGCTGTTTACAATGCAACCGACCTCGGCTGGTTCTGGTTCGACAATGTAACCGGCTATGTGTATTTCAACAACACCGATTGGGACGATCCTCTTGGTAATTATGGAATTACAGAATTCTATGCTTACTATACATGTCGAGCCGAAATAGATAATAGCAATGTAATAAGTAACAATACAATTTCAAACAATAATTATTACGGTATTTACACACACTTCTCTGCTAACAACACCATCTATCACAACAGCTTCATAAACAACACCAATCAGGCTTACGACGACATTGGCACCAACTCATGGGACAACGGCTATCCGTCAGGTGGCAATTACTGGTCAGATTACAACGGCACAGATGATTACTCCGGGTCGGGTCAGAATGAATCTGGTAGCGATGGGATAGGAGACACTCCCTACACAAACATTGATGGGGGAGCGGGGGCAATGGACAACTACCCCTTATTGCCAGTTAATTCAACTGATACTAATCCTCCTGAACACTCGGATGAATATCCGTCTGACGGTTCCTCCATAAACAACCCCAGCCCGACGATATGGGTGCATATAACCGATGAATCCTCCGTAAACGAAAGCAGCATTAAACTTTATGTCAATGGATTCAATGTATTTATCACAAAGAGCCAAATCTCCGGCGGCTACAATGTTTCATACATCCACGAAGGGGAGTTCAGCGACGGGCAGGTAGTTACTTGCCGCATCGTTGCAGAGGACATATATGGGAACAGGCTTGATTGGACATGGAATTTTACCGTTGACCTGACCGCCCCCTATGTGGATTCCGTTTCTCCTGCGGATGGCGAGGAGAATGTTACGCTTAACAGGACAATAGAGGTCACATTCAGCGAGTCGGTGGACCATCTCTCGGCAGAATCGGCCTTTCGCATCTCTCCCGTGATTAATGGCAGTTTATCATGGAATGGAAGCACAATGATATTTACGCCAGCCTCTCTGCTGGCCTCCGGCACCATTTATACTGTAACAATTGATGCCAATGCCACCGATTGCGCGGGAAACCCTCTTGCAGCTGATTATTCATGGAGTTTTAATACCCTCGGTGATGCGACTCCACCGGAGCATTCAAACGAAAATCCGGGAATAGATGGATATACTTCGGACCTTACGCCGGTAATTTCGGTCCATGTTACCGACCTCAATGGCGTGGACGCAGATACAATACGGCTGTATGTGCAGGGGTATAACATCAATTATAACCTTGTTTCTATTGCAAATGGTTACAATGTTTCCTACTGGCATGAAGCCGGCTTTTCGGATGGAGAAGTTGTAACCTGTAGAATAGTTGCCGATGACATTTACGGGAATCATCTTGATTTCACATGGAATTTCACGGTTCAGAATACGGTATCGAATACATTTGACATTCCTGTCCACCTTGGCTGGAACCTCATCTCATATCCTCTTCTCGCTAGTGGATATCTCGAAACTGTTCTGAACGATACCAATGTTATATGGGACAACACGCAGTGGTATGACCCCACAGACACGGGAGACCACTGGAAGACGCATGTTGTAGGCAGAAGCATAAACGACCTCAACAGTATCGACAACACCATGGCTATCTGGCTCCATGTGACCGATGCAGGAGATGGCTACTTGACTGTAAGTGGGGACGCCCCCGTAAGCACGGCGATACAACTGCATGCAGGCTGGAACCTCGTGAGTTACCCGGCATCATCATCCTCAGCGATAAATTCGGCCAACCTGCCTGCGCAGGTTACAAAGATTGCCCGATACGATGAAAATGCAACCTATCTGCTATCAGAAGTGGCAGATTGGACAGGAAACAGTTTCGTTCCCGGCCGTGGATACTGGCTCTATGCAACGGCAGATACAACATGGACAATTGATTACTGAAAAACAGGGCCGCTAAATTAACCAACAGGGTAAATTATCCAAGTGCGGCGAATTTGAGGGAGATTGGCAGATGGGATAAAAGCGACCGAAAAAGAATTGCATGGATACATTGGTCAAAGGGCAATGAATCCCGAACGAACTACACTATTTCTGATAGCTGCCTTCTAATAATTCCCATGCCTCCTCTGTTTTCCCGGGTTACGCCGCCCCTGTCCCTGTGTATTGTTTTTCCTTCCGCCCTGCTGGCTCCGGTTCTGGCCACGGCCCTGCTGATTTTGCGCCCTTCCTCCGCCCTGCCGATTGCGGGGCTTTGGTCTCGGCCTGTTGGCTGGCTTTGGTGCCGGCTTCAAATGAACTGTGGCCAGATACTGTTCTTCGCTGAACACCGGGATAGATTGCCGGATCAGTTTCTCTATGTCCTTTATGAACGGGCGTTCTTCCGGGGCGCATAATGATATGGATATGCCTCGGCAGCCAGCACGGGCTGTCCGGCCTATGCGGTGGACATAGGTCTCTGCAACATTCGGGATATCGTGGTTGATAACATGGGTTATTCCTTCAACATCAATGCCTCGCGCAGCAATATCGGTCGCAACCAGCACCTTTACGCTTCCTGCCTTAAAAGCCGCTAGGGCCGCTGTTCTGGCGGTTTGTGATTTATTCCCGTGTATGCCTTCCGCTCTGATATCCGCGCGTCCCAGCAACTTAACCAGTTTATTGGCCCCGTGCTTTGTGCGTGTGAATACTAGGGCCTTCCTGACCTCCTCATCCATGAGAATGTTCATCAGGACATTGGATTTCTCCTTCATGTCCACCAGCATCAATCGTTGGTCTATGGATTCAATAACTGGCTTTTCAGGTGTTACATCAATCCGCACGGGATTGCGAACCATGCTCTTGGCCAGCTTAACGATGTTTGGGGGCAAGGTGGCGGAGAAGAACATTGTCTGTCTTTTCTCCGGCAGGTGTACAAGAATTTTACGAATATCATGGATGAAGCCCATGTCCAGCATTCGGTCCGCTTCGTCCAGTACGAATATCTCCAGTTTTTGCAGATCAATATGCCCCTGATCGATAAGGTCCAGCAATCTGCCGGGGGTGGCCACCAGGATATCAACACCCCGGTTAAGGCTCTTGACCTGAGGCCCCTGCCCGACGCCACCGAATATTACCGTCGAACTCACATCAAGGTGTCTGCTGTACATTTCCATGTTTTGGTAGATCTGAGCCGCCAGTTCCCTTGTGGGCGTTACTATCAGAGCCCGGACGACCCCGCTCTTGCGTGTGCGTCTGTTCCTGGCCATGTGTTGGATTATGGGTAGTGAGAAAGCCGCGGTCTTGCCGGTCCCGGTCTGAGCACATCCCAATAGGTCGCGACCTGCAAGTAATGGCGGTATGGCCTGCATCTGGATAGGAGTGGGTTGGTTATAGCCCACATTCTGTAATGCCTGTTTGATAGGCTTGATCAGGTCAAAATCGCTGAATCTCTGGCTAGTCATAAGGTAACCCCGCTCATATTCAGGTATATTTGCTGTCTGTAATCTCTCATCAGATTCACCTTCCGCCTTCTCCGTTCATCTCTTGATTGATGCTCATATCCATTTCCGACATACTCACACAGATTCCCACACAGATTTAAACCTTTGCCGGCCTCCTCCGCCCTAAAAAAATAAAAAAAGAGAGAGGGGTGAGCCTGATGAGTTCGTTAAAGGGTTTCAGATGTCGAACTCGACATCACAGCCAAGGGAGCGATATACATCCTCCCAGCTTTCATCTTCGAAGTCGTAGTCGTCTGCCATTTTATCACAATACTACCTAGGCTGAGGACATATAAATGATTGAACACAGGGGGTGAGTGAAAGTACTCCTTCCCATTTCAGATATATCCCTGACTGTCCAGAAAGAAATACGCGCCTATGGCCGCAATCAGGGCGATGCTTATAAGGGCCCCCCACCAGAAGTTTACGGCCGCAAAGATTATGGTTGCACATGCTAGAATGGAGATTATGCCGGCGGCGAGATTTCTGCCGGTATACAGTATCAGGGCACCGAGGGCGCCCGTGAATATCGAAAGTATTATTTCTATTGCCAGTGTGAGTTCTATTTGTGCCATGCTACCACCGCATGGGAATGGGGCCGCTCATATAATAGTTTTGCCCTCACGCGTGGTGCCTTACCCGGACCGCCGCCCCCCTCTTTCCCTCTGTCATATCTCTGTAATTCATAAGAGCAGTTCCCACCCCCCTGATCTCTCCTTTGTGTGCCACGACAACCTCGTCCCCGACGCGTATGTCCCTGGTGGCCGAGTCTATACCCACCGCAAAGACGCTGCCGGAGAGGGGGAAGTCCTGTATCTCAACCGTGTAAACCCCGGCGTCCAGCAGTGCGACCGCTCCGTCCAGAGTCAGGGAAATCATCCCGCGGTCGGTGAGCATACCTCTCTGCTTCCCGTCTGGGCCGATTATCTTCAGGAACGGGTATCTTCCCTTCACCGTCGCCCCATCCATAAGAATTTCTCCCGCTACCTTTCCGAGCTGGAAGGACGCTCTGGTCAGCATGTTCTTTCGCGCATACTCGCCTCTTCCCTGAATCCTTGCAGCGCCTCTCATACCTCTCAGGGTTTTTGTCAGACTGGATAGGGATTCACCCGATGTCGGCCTTCCGTTGCGCACGGTAAGAACGCCCTCAATCTCCTCGGAGATGAAATCATAAGCAAGATGAATTATGACATCATCATAGCCGCCCCTTCCCATTAATTGCTTCAGGATGAAGAGAGATACCTGTTTCTCCTCGTATGTCCAGTCTCCTGTAACGGGAATGTCGTAGCTCGAGGCGGGATAGTAAATCTCCAGCTCCTTCGGAACAATTCCCATGGGCGATGTTACAACAACCTCGTGAACCGCTCCTTTCATCCCTGATGATTCTATGGCCTCTGCAAACCTTCGGTGGCTTCTGGAAGT
Source organism: archaeon (assembly GCA_024281315.1). Taxonomy (GTDB): domain Archaea; phylum Thermoplasmatota; class Thermoplasmata; order JAJSAE01; family JAJSAE01; genus JAJSAE01. Next base: position 11,714 of record JAJSAE010000024.1, read on the forward strand.
GGAATAGGGCTTTCTTGCGGAGCAGGGCAGAAGCAGGAGTATTTTCCGTTCCGGCGGGATGTATCTCTCCGCCAGCCGCCTCTGAAAGCGCACTATGTCCGGACGAGTATGGGACTGCTGGGTGTACGCCCTCAGTTTTTCTCCGTTCACCGGAAAACCGACCTCCTGATAATCGAAGAAGGAATTATCCATTATTCTGAGCCCCGAAACAAGCTCGGCGGATGTAGGGCTTCTAACCTCCACCAGCTCCCGGAGTGTTCCGTTCTCCACGGCCATTCGGGTAAGGGCCATTTGCTCCGAGGAAAGAAGGTTGTTGTGTCCCTGTATCTTCCCTTCCCTGCAGTATTCACAGTGGCATATTCCTTCCCGAAAGGTTGTATAGCCGTCCGCCAGCAGCATTCTCTCTCTATGCGAATAAAGATTCACCAGCGTATTATCCAGAAGGTCGATACCCGCGTATATCAGAAACGGAATGCGGTTGGGTAGCATGACGCCCGGAGCATATATCATGGGCAGGCTTCCCACTCGCTCCCTCAAGGCCGAAACAAACTCAAGCAGGCCTTCCGGCTCCTGAAAAAGCCTCCATGCATCCGGTATTACATACAATTCCTTATTCAGAGGGGCCTTTTCCGGGTCGTACACCACTGCTGCGTAATCATTCTCATAAGATTCGGGGGATAAAGAGAGGCTGCTCGGCCTTTTTTCGTATGGAGGTATGGAATATTCCTTCGTATCGCCCGGAAAGAATGGAGAACTGGAGGTATTTATGAGACATTTGCCTTTCCCCTTAAAAGAGCCGTCCGATAGGATGCATTCGCCCCAATCCGGCGCATCCGTTGATTCGGAAGAGATGTAAAGAACCGCCGGCGTCCTTACATTGAAGTAATCGGTCTTCCACATCTTTGTGGCGGCCGGGCCGAACCTGCGGAGGATTTCAATCATCGGTTCGGAAACGCAGCGAATATTTAAGGAGTTTCTCCCTATCCTCCGGTTTACTTAGCAGATACCTCCCCAATATAGAAGCAAAGGTTTTTTTAATCCCGTTCCTTCTCTGCAGTATGAGCGATGTGGTAACGAGCATTCTGACAGCAGTATGGGTGTTCATTCCGGCGATGCTACCGAATTCGGCAGCCGCCATCTTCGGAGGGGGGAAACCGATAGACCTCGGAAAGACATGGAAGGGGCGCAGAATCCTCGGAGACGGAAAGACATGGAGAGGCCTTTTCGGAGGGGGGCTGGCAGGAGTATTCATAGGTCTTGCGCAGATGGCAGTATCCCTTCCCTTCGACCCGGAAAATCTATGGGGATTCGCTTCCTTTTCCGCTGGAATTTTTCTTCTGTTTCTCCTCTCGTTCGGCTCGCTTTTCGGGGATGTCGTCGGCAGCCTGATAAAAAGGAGAATGGGGCTGGAGAGGGGGACAAAGGCCCCTCTGCTTGACCAATATGACTTCGTAATCGGAGCATTTCTGCTTATAACGCCTTTATACTGGACATGGTTCAGAAATATCTATCTCGACGGAAACGGTATATTCGGCCTTGTTTTTCTTCTTCTCCTCATCCCTGCTCTGCACCGCTCGATAAATATTCTCGGTTATAAGATGGGCGTAAAAAAAGAGCCGTGGTAGGCGACTCGGAATCCCTTCGAAGCGGACAGATGTACGACACTAATTTATATTTCCCTGCTTTCCCGCACCCATGGAAGAAAGAATTCTGGAACTCCTGAAGGAAGTCGAGGCCATCCAGTTCGGAGATTTCGTTCTCACATCCGGAAAGCACAGCAGCTACTATGTCAATATAAAGAAGGCCAGCACCCACCCGAAGGTTCTACGCGAGATTGCAAAGGCTATGGCCAAACATCTCTCCGGAACAAAAATTGCAGGCATGGAACTTGGAGCGGTCCCCCTCGCCGTTGCCCTTTCTCTTGAAACAAACATACCGTATGTCATGGTCAGGAAAGGGAAAAGAGAGCACGGGACGGGAAGTCAGATAGAAGGGGAACTTACTCCCGGAGAGGAGGTTGTGGTGGTCGAGGATGTTACCACATCCGGTGGTTCCACGCTTAAGACAGTGGAGATTCTGAGAGGGGCCGGAGCCGTGGTCAAAAGGGCCATTGTAGCAGTGGACAGGAACTCGGGGGCTATTGAGCTTCTGGCAGAGAGTGGAGTGGAATTGATACCGCTGGTGTCGTCGAAGGATTTCGATATATGAGTTCATCGTAACAGCAGAAGAGGAAAAAGAATACTCTGGTATGCTATGACACACCCCGCAACCCTTTTATCCTTTACCCCATTCCCCGAAACGATAATATGCTTGACTTTATAATGGCCATTCTGCCGCTGATAGTGGTGTTCATAGGAATCATATGGTTAAAGAAATCCGGAGCCGTCATGGCCGTGGTGGGCTGGCTCCTTGCCGTTGTTCTGGCAGTGGGATACTTCAGCACCTCTCTGGAGGTGGCTATAGGAGCATCCATATACGGAATCATCAAGGCTCTCGGCATAAGCATTGCCGTCGTTTTCACCATGTACCTGATATTTCTCATGAAGGAGGTGGGTGCCCTTGATATCATCTCGGAGGCGATAAAGCGCGTAGCGAGAACAAAGGAAGAACAGGCTCTTTTCATAGGGATAGCCTTCGGTTCCTTCGTCACATCTCTGGGTGTTGTCACCCCTGCACTCTTCCCCCCTCTTCTCATGGCCATGGGTTTTTCCCCCATTTCATCGGTTGCCATCGCTGTCCTCGGATACAACGCCACAACCTCGTTTGCCCTCTTATCTATTCCGGTTACACTGCCTGCGGAGGTGTTTAATATCGATGTTTACCAACTGGCATATAAGATAACCATTTTCCTGCCGGTAATCTCAACTCTCATATCATTCGCGCTGCTGTGGGTTATAGGCGGCAAAGACTCCGTGAAAAAGGGTTTTGTTCCATCAATCATCCTCGGCCTCACACTCGGCTTCTCAGCGCTGGGCCTTGTAATTGTCAGAGCGCCCATAATGGTCATAGGAGTTCTTGCTGGCCTCATATCCATGGGCGTGCTTTATGTTTACGGGAAATGGGATAATCGAAACCTCGAAAAGGATTCAAGCGAGGAGCCGATAGACCGTAAAGAACTGATCAGGGCCCTATCTCCATGGCTCATACTCATCGGGCTGGCATCCGTTGTGAGCATTCCCCCAATAAACACCTTCCTTGCCGGTCTTGACGGGAACGGCACCGTACTCTCAGTTGCGGCCTACAAAAATGTTGACCCAGACATCTTTGCTCAGGTGTACACATGCATTCTGGCATCCATTCTCCTTTCCCTGCCCGTTTTAAAGCCTAATAAGGAGCAGCTCCGAAAGGTTACGAAACTGTGGAGCAGAAGGATATGGGGGCCGTTCGTCGCATACTCCCTCTTCTTCTCAATCTCCTTTGTGATGGCATACAGCGCAATGAATATAAGCAACGGTGCTCTTTCGCCCACATCGGCCTTCCCTGCCCATAACATGAACTACATCGTCGGTTCTGCGCTTGCGTCGGTGTTCGGTGCCGGTTACATATTTGTGGCCGCATCCCTCGGGCTCTTCGGTGCTGTGGTGGGCGGCTCGGAAACCGGTTCCAATGTGATGTTCTTCCCGATTCAGCATCAGGCCTGTTCCAACATAGGACTCAGTGATAAGGGAATTATGACGGTCTACGGCGCTCATGCCAATGCCGGAGGCGTAGCCAGTGCCATAACCCCCTCCAAAATAAACAATGCGGTGGCGACGATAGATGCGGACTCTTCCATGGAGTCGGAGATAATGAAGAAGCACGCGGCCCTTGTGGTGCTGATAACCATTGTAATCGGCATAATGACCGGTATCTTTGTGGCCCTTGGAGTATGATCGCAACACAATCACAGGTCAAAGAGGACCTGAACAAAACCCTTTTCTTCGTTTATTTCCAGCATGTGATAGGTTACTGCTTTTATCTCCGTCTTTATGCGGTGGCGGGCGGGGTCTATGACCTCTCCTTTTATCGTGGCCCTTAGTTCACCTTTCTGCATTTCCACGGAGACATCACATGGGAGGACTCTTTCCACTTCATATAGATAAATAAGTTCCGTGAGAAAATCCACAAGAAGGCCCTCCCTATCGTCGTTTTTCACGATTATCATCGATTCGCCCACGCACTCCACAGTCGAGAGGTCCGCAATTATGTCAAACATCCCTAGCGCGGCGTTTGCAAAGCATTCTTCAATACTCTCGCCGTAGGCGCGAAGGAGAGCGTCGGCGGTGTGGTCGAGCACCTCAAATCTCTTCATGCGAGCAGGGAAAGAGGGAAGGTAAATGAGCCTTTCCACCTGAACTTTTAAATATCAGTCCCTCGATTATCCCCCGTGAGAATATGAAGATTCGCTGGAACGGTCACTCCTGCTTTACGATAGAAGGGGACAATACCACAGTTGTGCTGGACCCGCACGACGGAAGGTCCATAGGCATACGGCCGCCGAGGCTCAAGGCGGATATTGTCCTTGTAACCCACGACCATTTCGATCACAATGCGGTAAAGATGGTTCCCGGGAAACCGAAGGTTATAGACATGGAGTTCAACGGAAAGATAGGGGATGTGGAGATAAAGACTATAATGGGCTACCACGACAGGGTTCAGGGGGCAAAGAGAGGGGAGATGAGGCTCTACGAGTTCATGATTGACGGCATCCGTATGCTGCACTGCGGAGACCTCGGCCACATTCCCACGGAGGAGATGCTGGAGAAGATAGGAAAGGTGGACATTCTTTTTATCCCGGTGGGGGGTGTATTCACCATAGAGCCGAAAGAAGCAAAGGAGACAATAAAACTGATTAATCCGAGGGTGGCCGTGCCGATGCACTACAGGGTAGGAGGTCTCTCACTTTCAATACGGCCGCTGGACGATTTCATCTCTCGCTTCCCGGAGGACCATGTGATAAGGGTTGGGAACGAGATTGAGTTCTACAGCAGCGATATGGAGGACGGAGAGATACCGGAGAGCGTGTGGGTGTTTGCGCTTTGATGGAAAACCTTTAAATCGTTATGTTCATTCAAGCACCACGATGATTGATCCGTATGGCCGTCCCATAACCAGTTTGAGGATAACCCTCACCCAGAGATGCAATCTCAACTGCTTCTACTGCCACAGAGAAGGCGAGAGCGGAGCGGAAAGGAACGAGATGACGCCGGAGGAACTCGGCCGTATCGGAAGAATAGCCGCTGAACTGGGCATAAAGAGAATAAAGCTCACCGGAGGAGAGCCGCTCGTAAGGGCCGATATTGTGGATATTGTCAGAGTGCTGGCCCTGTATGTTGAGGAGGTCTCGCTCACCACCAACGGCACGCTCCTCGAAAGTCTGGCGGAACCGCTGAAGGAGACGGGGCTGGCCCGTGTAAATGTGAGCCTTGACACTCTGGATAGTGGGAAGTACATGAGCATAACGAATAACAGCATTCACGGCGTGCAAAATGTTATGCGTGGTATCAAAAGGGCCGCAGAGGCGGGCCTGAATCCGGTAAAGATAAACACCGTTCTTTTGAGAGGGATAAACGACGAGGAACTGGATGCCATGATTGACTTCACTGCGGAGGCCGGTGCAATCCTCCAGTTGATAGAGTTCGAGACCACGAAAGAGGGGGAGGGAACCGAGGAGTACCGAAAGTATCATGCGGACCTCAGGCCTGTGGAGAAAAGGCTGGAAAGAATGGCAGAGGAGGTCCGATATAACGAACTTCACCGCAGAAAGAAGTATCTGTTTCATCGGAACGGAAGACCGGCGGAAGTGGAGATTGTCCGGCCTATGCACAATTCGGAGTTCTGTGCCAACTGTAAGAGAATAAGGCTGACGAGCGAGGGGCTTCTGAGGGGCTGCCTTCTTACGACATACGGAAGCACGGACCTCCTGACACCCATGAGAAGCGGTGCGGATGACGATGAAATAAAGGAGATATTCGGGAAGGTCGTGGCAATGAGGAGGCCGTACTGGATGCCCGTTCCAGAATCAAAAAAGGAAGAGAGCGCAGCGGAGGTGCTGAAATGAAAATAAAGGTGAAATTTTTCGCATATACAAGAGAGATAACCGGATTAAACGAAACTGAGATTGAAATAAAAGAGGGAACGAACCTTGCCGGCATAATGGACATGCTCGCAGAGAGATTTCCCGGCCTGCGGAGATACAGAAGCGAGATAAACATGGCGGTTAATCACGAGTATGCCCCGCCGGAAACGATTGTAAATAAAGGGGACGAGGTGGCCCTCCTGCCGCCAGTGAGCGGGGGATAGAGATGATAAAGACGGAAATATGCGGAGAGGACTTCGATATCGGCGATCTGACAGAGAAGGTCAGGAACAGGTTGAGCGGAGCCATCGTTACCTTTGTGGGGATGGTCAGGGATGACGGCGTGAAGGCGCTGGAATACGAATCCTACGAAGAGATGGCAGAGAAGAAACTGAATGAACTGGCCCGTGAGGCAAAAGAGAGGTTCAAGCTCAATGATGTTGTCATTGTCCACAGAACAGGGCGGCTGGAAGTAGGAGAGAATGTGGTGTTTATCGCTGTTTCCGCGCCCCATCGGGCGGATGCCTTCGACGGATGCAGGCACATAATAGATACGATAAAAGAGACGGTTCCTATCTGGAAGGAGGATTTGAAATGAGCGGGATGGTGGATATTTCCGGGAAAAAAGATGTCAGAAGAGAAGCGGTTGCGGAGGGGAGAATAAAACTGTCCGATAAAAGCATTGGGGTCATAAGGAACGGGACGGTTAAGAAGGGGGATGCGCTGGAGACCGCAAGGGTTGCAGGCATTCTGGCGGTAAAGAATACCCCGTCCATAATCCCACACTGTCACCCCATACCCGTTCAATCGGTGGAAATGGATTTTGATATGAATGGAGAGGAAATAACATGCAGATGCAGCGTAACCGCAACATACCGGACAGGCGTGGAAATGGAGGCCCTGACCGGTGTTTCCGCCGCTCTGCTTACTATATGGGACATGGTGAAGTACCTTGAGAAGGATGAGAAGGGACAATATCCCGAAACAGCCATTGAAGGAATAAAGGTTATAAGAAAGATCAAGGAGGAATAATATGACGCACGAAGGAAAGGAACTGAAAGACATCAATTTTGCCGTGATAACCGTCAGCGATACGAGAAACAGAGAGACGGACATCTCCGGAAAAACAGCCGTCGAACTGTTAGAGGCTGCGGGATACCGGGTTGTGATGTACGATATTTTAAGGGATAACAGCATGGAACTGCCCGCTACATTCTCCAAAGCGCTTGAAAAAGCCGATGTTATCTTCTTCACCGGAGGCACGGGGATTGCCAGCAGAGATGTGACCGCAGAGGCAGTTAAGCCCATGCTGAGCCGCGAAATCCCCGGATTCGGAGAGTTATTCAGGTACAGGAGTTTCGAGGAGATCGGAGCAAGGGCCATGCTGAGTTCCGCATGCGCTGGTATCGTAAGGAAGGGAGAAAAAAACGAGATGGCCGTGGTTTTCTGCGTCCCCGGCTCGCCCGGTGCGGTGAGAACGGCTCTTAAGGAGATTATACTCCCTGCCGTGGGTCACATACTCTGGGAAGCTAGGAGATGAGCGGATGGAGAACAGAATGAGGCCGTTCAGAGCGCTGATATCCCTTGAAGAAGCGAAAAGAATCACAATGGAAAATCTACCGGAAATTACGGAGACGGAGAGCATAGCTATACTTGATGCCGGCGGAAGAAGGCTTGCAGAGGATGTAAAGGCACAGGCGGATGTCCCTCCCTACTCCCGTTCTGCCGTGGACGGCTATGCGGTGAGGGCGAAGGACACCTATGGTGCGGGAAGATACAGCCCGGTAAAATTGAAGGTCATAGAGAGCGTACACGCAGGAGAGGTTCCCGAGAAAACAGTGAAAAAAGGGGAGGCTATACAGATAGCCACCGGTGCAATGATACCGGACGGTGCCGATGCGGTGGTCATGGTTGAAAACACCGAAATCAGGGGGGAGAGTGTGCTGGTCTTCAAACCGAGTTATCCCGGTTCCGATGTCTCCGGTAAAGGCGAGGATATAAAAACGGGAGAGGTGGTTCTTAAAGCCGGGGAGCGGCTGAGTCCCGCAAAGGTCGGGGTCATATCAAGCCTCGGCATAACGGAAATAAAGGTGTTCGGGAGGCCGAGAATTGCGGTAATTCCCACGGGGGACGAGGTGACTGCCCCTGGAGAAGAACTGGAAAAAGGGAAGATATACGACATAAACACCTACACCCTGTCTTCCATAGCCAGAGAACTGGGAGCGGATGTGAGGACATACCCCATAACACCTGACCGGAAGGAAGACATAAGGACAGCGATTGAATCGGCTCTTCCTGCGGATATAATCCTTCTCTCGGGCGGTAGTTCCGTTGGTGAGAGAGATGTCATCGTGGATGTCCTGGCGGAGATGGGAGAGGTTCTTTTTCACGGCATACAATTGAAACCGGGAAAACCGACGGTATGCGGAAGAATTACGGGAGAGCATGGCGGAAAGAGAAAGGTGACTCTGGTATTCGGAATGCCAGGCTATCCTACCTCATGCCTGACAAATGCCTATGTCCTTGTTGCTCCGCTGATACGGAAACTTACAGGGGATTGCAATCCTCTGAGAGTGGAAAAGAAGAGGATGAGCCAGAGAATCGTATCCACTCTAGGGCGGCACCAGATATTCACCGTGAGGGTGGAAGAGGATGCCGCTCACCCAGCATTCAAGGAGTCGGGGGCTATAACAAGCATGGCCAACGCCGACGGATACATACAGATACCGGCAAATGTTGACCTAGTCGAAAAAGGAGAGATGGTTGATGTCACATTCTTCTGATGAAAAGCGGATTATCGGAATATATCGTGACTACCGCAGTGCGGTTGTGGGGATATACGGCTGGTCGAACTCGGGCAAGAGCGAGCTGATGGTGCGGATTATCGAGGAACTCAAAAAGAATGGATACGGAGTTATCAGCGCAAAGCACACGGCCCATGAGATTGAGCACAGTGAGGCGGAGAGGAAAAAGGACGGTAAAAGGCATTATCTGGCCGGAGCGACAGCCACCCTTTTTTTCAATGACAGCGAGGGGGAGATACGAATGAGTATGTCCAGTCCGGAAGAAGGATTGAAATTCCTCGCAAAAATACCGCACGATATAATCCTTGTGGAAGGGATGAAGGATGCGGACTGGCCGAAGATTGCGGTGGGAGATATAGAATCCCGGGACAATACGGTCCTCTCGTATCCTGAAGCCCCGGTTGAGGAGATCATCCGATTTATTGAGAGAGAGATAAAGACCGCCAGAAACTACCTCCTTCTGCCGGGAATAGACTGCGAACTGTGCGGTTACAGATGTCTGGAGATGGCGGGACTAATAGCCGCAGGAGAAAAGACATTCGGGGACTGTGCGGTTCTCAAAAAGAGGCGGGATGGCCGGGTCAGAATACGGATTGACGGTAAAGAGGTTGCCCTCGGAAAAAAGTTCATGGACGACCTGTTCTACAACACCATGACAGGTATGGTTAAGGCACTGAAAGGTGCGGGGGATGGAGATATAGAGATAAAGATACGAAGAGAGAAAAGCGGGGATAACTAGATCTCCACCATCTTTATCTCCTTTCCCTCCGGACACTCTAGTTTTTCCACTATTTTAATTGCCTTGATTTTCATACCGGCATCTATGCCTGCAGGATTGCATAGAGGGTAGTATTTGCAGGAAAATTTTCTGCATGAAGAGCCGGGGAAAGTAATGGTAGCGCCGTCCATGAGAAAGCGGCCGGACTCAAGAGCGATTCTGCGCGGCACCTGTTCCACTTCCACAACCCGAACTTCGTACTCGTGGGCGATGCATGAGTGAGTTACGGGTCTTACGGCGGTTATCCTGTATTTTCTTCCTTTTTCAAGAGTTATGCACACATTTCTGAATTTGCAATCACTGCAGCCTTCTGTCTCGCCCATGGCGATAAACTCGGTTCCCACAGCGGCAATATCCGTTCCGACCATTGTAAGTGTTACCATACTATTCACTCTCCTGTTCCAATAACAAATGCATCAGAGTACAAGGAGGTTAAGGGAGGGTTCTATATAACTCCTGTTGTCCGTGCCAGATTCTCCGCCGCATCCTCTGTTATACCACTGTCTCCGAGAATGGTGTATCTCTCTGGCCGGATGGTGTGGGCCATCGTGAGCGCTTCGGTAATCTGCTCATCGCTTATGCCGAGTTCCGACGCGGTTGTGGGCGCCCCGATAATTTTCAGTGCATTCCGTATCTTTTTCCAGTCCCCCCCATGCAGATACATCATCATTATAGTGCCGACACCGCACTGCTCTCCGTGAAGGGCCCTGCCGGGAGCGATTATATCAAGGGCGTGGGAGAACATGTGCTCGGAACCGCTGGCTGGTCTAGTGCTTCCTGCAACCCCCATTGCAATACCGGATATTATTATGGGTTTTATTACGCGCCATACCGATTCCTCAAGATTCGGTTTTATCTCCGCCGCATGGCTTATTATGAAACCGGAACTGTATTTGGCAAGCGTGTAGGATGAAGTGCTTATCTCCTCGTTTCTGAGCCTGTGTGCAAGTTCCCAATCAAGAAGGGCTGTTTCATTGGATATCACATCGGCGCAGCCGGATGCGAGAAAACGATGAGGTGCCTTTACAATTATTCCGGTATCCGCAACAACCGCAAACGGGACCCGGGCCGACATGGAAACGGAGCCGTTGGAGTTCTTTATGGAAGCCCTCGGGGATGCGATTCCGTCATGAGCCGCGGATGTGGGAACACTGATGAAGGGAACATTGAGGTCCATTGATACCATTTTTGCAAGGTCAATCTTACTTCCTCCCCCGACGCCCAGAATAAACGACGGTGAAATCTCCCTGCCGTCAATCACCAGCTGGTCAAGATTCTCTCTGGTCGCCTCTCCTGTCTCTGCGATTACAACATCAAAACCGCTATCCTCAAGGACCTGCGCCAAAGGCTCTCCCGCCAGCTTTACGGTATACCGCCCGCTCACTATCATGGCCCTTTTTCCAAAGCCAAACCTCTTTGCCATATCTCCGATATCCCTGATGACGCCGTGGCCCGCCACGACCTCTCTCGGAAACTCCATGGCCTTGGCTTTTTTAAACATATCCGGTTCTCCTGTCATAATACATCAACACATGGGAATGGAGGTATAAGATTTTAAGGTATCGGTCGTTCGGGGGAGTCAGTAAAGAACAAGGGCATCCTCAACCTTTCCCATCTCTATCGGGGTGGAACTGTCGCCGATTACCGCACCCTTGCTGTTGGCCAGAGCGCACGCACCCACATATCCAGTGCCGTAGTTCAGGGTTCCGGGAACGAAGGGGATTTTAAAGAATTCGGAGAGCGTCTCCAGTTCCTCATCGGTCACATTCGGATGACAGAGGCCACCTTTATCTGTTATGAGACAGGCCGAACCAACGGTCTTTATGCCGCCGATGGACATCTTCATGACCTCCACATCGAATACATCTTTTATAAGGTCGTAATGTGAGGCCCTTATGGAAGGATTGATAACCGCTCCCCTGTTGTTCACGAGAACATTGTTTCCAATCGCACTGTACTTTCCCGGAAGCCGACGAACTTCCATAAATTCCCGGAGCGGGGCAATTTCTTCATCCCTCGCAAAAGGCGTAACCAGAGCGCCGCTGGAGTTCATGGCTATAAGAGAGCCCGCCACGGTGGAATCTCCGAGTGTTCCCGTTATTATCTCCACCTCCAGTGCCTCTCTGATATCATTTCTGAACGCATCCGGAGTGTCGGGGGGTAAAAAGGCTATCTTCTCTCCCGCGGCCGCATATACGCCTATGAACGGGTTGCCATCAAGCGAAATAAGCTTCATCATTGGGTCACCTCAATTAAAAGTATAAATATGGATACGGAAAGGGGGGGATCGAACCCGTTTTATTCGGCAAGCTTCACCTCGAAAATCTCCTCTTCGGTTTCCACCACTTTTATCTTTATCCTGCTCGGGGGCTTCTGAATGCCGCGCTCCCATATCTTCTCGTTGAGAGTCTCATCTATCCATATGGAATCCTCTTCAATCCTGAGATTCTTAACAAGAAAAGAGCGGATAATCTTTATCGCACCCGGGGCCCTTCTGGTCCTCGGCATCATCTTGACCTTCCTGAGCGGGACCGTAAATATTATTTCTTCGTCCATTCTATCACCTTACTTCTGCAGGGAGTTTCGTCTCCAGTGCCTTCTCTGGGGGTGCCTTACAAACCTTCTGTTGGTCTTCATCATTACCCATGAGGGAACTCTTCTGTTCTGCTTTGTGGCCTTCATCAGCCTGATTTTCTTTCCAAGGGGCTTGTGCGATGACATACTATCAACCTCTTCTTTCTATCTTTATTTCCCGCTTCGGGGGTACCAGCCGTGCGAGCAGGTCTCTAAGGGCGGCATCGGTTATCTGCCCTCTTATCTGTCCCGCCTGTGCCAGATATATCAGCTGGTTTTCTATGCTTTCGGCCAGTTCTGGCCTTGCAAGTTTGAATCGTGTGAGTCTTTCCTTTGCTTCCGGGGTGAGTATCTGGCGGAGGAGATTCTGCCTCTGGGCGTCCTGCTCCTTTTTCTGCTCTTAAATGGCCTCTCCCTGCATCTGCTGCTGCCGGAGTTCCGCCATCTTCTTTTTTCTGAGCATTTCCAGTTCTTCATCCTCCATAACTCTCCCTCCTTGCCGATTCTGTTCAGCAGTATTTGGAAAGTTCGGGATTGGTTTTGGCCATCTCGGTTACTATTTTATAGGCAGTGTTGTCCAGAAGTTTCTGGCCCTGCGGTGAGATGATCCTTCCTTTGTATCTTATTGTGGTGAGAAGCCCGGCATTATCCAACTGCTGAAGGGCCTTCCGTGCCACGGAACCGCTCCCTCTGACCGCTCTGTTGGGTTTGGAGCCTCTGTCTCTGGGGCCGCCGAACTCTGCGGAAAGCCTCGAGGAACCGATGGGGCCGTGAATATAGACCTTTCTCATTATCGCTGCAAGCCTTACATACCACCAGTCCTCATTTACCGGGGATTTCTCCCTGTGAATTCCGGTTTTCACATAACCGGCCCACTCTGGAGGCTCGAGTCCTTTAATTCCCTTTAACTGCTCCGCTACAGACTCTATCAGCACATTCGGGGGGGCGTCATAGACCGTCGTCATATTACCATACCTCTTGTATATGTATACCTATCAACTGGAAACCACCATACAGGCAGGTGCTATTAAAGATTTACGATTTGCGCACATGCGGGCGGTGGTGCTCCCGACGGGATTTGAACCCGTGTCGCAGGCTCGAGAGGCCTGCATGATTGGCCACTACACTACGGGAGCGCAGTTATGGAGTATTGGGTGGAAAATTGCGGGGGTATTTTAAGGTTTCGTGCGGAAAATTAATCCGTGCAGAGATAGCCGATGAGTTCGCTCAACCTCATCCCGTCCTCCCATCTCATTATCATGTTGCCTCCCTTTGAGACCTCTATCTTCGGAATTCTGGCATGAATGATTCTGGCCTTTCCGGTGAGACCTTCCACATCCCTTGTGAAAATGCGCCATGCATCTCCCCTGACGCCCTTCAAACGGTAGGCGTAGACCGGAAAGAGAGAGGAGCGGCGGCAGATGTCCATCATCTCAACGGCCTGCTCCTGAAGTTTTCTGCTGCGGCTGAACCTGAAAACAGGGCTCTGGGAGGACTTCACCTCGATGAGAAAGGAAATATCGCCTCTCACGGCCACCAGGTCAACGCCGAAGGAGCCGGCGGCCCGAACAACGACAAACGGACTCTTCTCAATGCTGAGGTAGGCCAGTTCCTCCTCTATGCCGCAGCCCTTTACCGCCTTTCGGAGTGCCTTTCTGTCGGCCATGAGTATCTTCTTCAGTTCCCTTTCGTAGTCGCTTCCCATCGGAAGGGGATTGGATTGAGGTATTAAATAGTGTGGGAGGGGGGCGATATTCCTGATGGCCGGAAAGTTAGTTCGATTTTTCTGATAATCACTCCAATATGTATATATAGCCAATTCCTATTTCTACCGGTGTTAAGGTGATACAATGACGGAACTCACTCTCAAGATTGCAAAGGCCCAGAGTTTACAGGAGATTGGGCTCGGACGGGCCAGAATCGGAACGGATGCACGAAAGGCCCTCGGAGTGGAATCGGGCGACTTCATCGAGATAATCGGAAAGAGGACCACCATCGCCAAGGTATACAGATTGAACTACGAGGACGAAGGGAAGGGAATAATCCGTCTCGATGGCATCACAAGAAGCAACGCCAAGAGTTCCCTTGGAGAAACCGTGACCGTGAGAAAGGCAGATCTGGTGCCGGCCGAGAGAATAATCATTGCCCCCCGTATTCCGAAAGGAAAGAAGATAACCTTCGGGAGGGGTGTCGAGGACTATATGAGAAAGGCCATGGTGAATCGGGCATTCGTCAAGGGGGACGAGTTCGTTCTGCCGAATATAGGCCTGCTGGGCAGTTACTTACCTTTTGTTGTTCTCGGGACCGAGCCCAAGGGGGTTCCCGTTCTCGTTCGGGATGTTACAGAACTTATTCTTAAGGAGGACGCGGGAGAGCCGCAGGCAGTTTCTGAGATACGGTATGAGGATATCGGAGGTCTTGATCAGGAACTGCAGCGGGTCAGAG
>JAJSAE010000025.1 GCA_024281315.1 archaeon
GGGGATGGAGAAATAGGGCTGGAGGCCTTCCGGTTGTTGATGAACGACAGGCGATTTGAAAGGATACCGGGGATTCTGGAAACGCCTCCGCTCCCGTCGGGCGAGAACTCGTACAAAAGGAATCTGGCCGTGCTGAGGGGGCTGATTGGACAGAAAGAGAGGATTGAGGCGAGGGGGCAGAGGACGCTGATTTAGGAAACATTCATTAACCACCTCCCCATTCCCTCCCTATGAAGAAAATTGGCCTTATCGGCGGCCTCAGCCCGGAGTCCACCCTTTATTACTATGAGAGTTTCGTGAAGATGTGCCGCGAGTGCTTCGAGCCCGGCTTTTACCCCGACCTGATGATATACAGCCTGAACTTCAGGGAGTTTGCCGACCACCCCAGGGGATGGGAGGGCCGGGAAGAGATGCTAGCAGCCGCTGCAAAATCTCTGGAGCGGGCAGGTGCGGAGATAATCGGAATCACGGCCAACACGCCGCACATAGTCTTTCCCGAAGTGAGTGAGTCCGTCAGAGTCCCCATGCTCAGCATCATAGATGCGCTGGGGGCCGAAGCGAAAAAGAGGGGGCTGAACAACCTTCTCCTTCTCGGAACGAAGACCACCATGTCAATGCCGTTTTACAGGGAGGCCCTTGAAAAAATGGGCTTCGGTGTCGTGATTCCAGCGGAAGAGGAGATGAACGAGGTGGACAGAATAATCCGCAGGGAGCTGATGTTCGACAACCTTGCCGGCAGGCCTTATCTCCTCAACCTCATTGGAAAATACTCCGATGCCTCCGATGCGGTAATTCTCGGCTGTACGGAACTCCCTCTGGCCGTTAAGGAGGGGGATGCGGATACGGAGGTGCTGGATACCGCGATAATACACATGAAAGCAATTTTAGAGGCGGCGAGAGGGGATTAGGCGAGGACAGGTTTATATATACCTCAATTCCTACTATTTCCCATGTCCTGCATAGCATTCGGCGATAGCCATACCGTAAAGACCACGGGTCAGAGCGATATAATCGATATAACCGAGATGATTCGCGAGTCCGTGGAAGCATCGGGGATAGCGGAGGGCCAGTGTCTTGTATTCGTGGGCGGCTCCACTGCGGGCATAACGACCATGGAGTATGAATCAGGCCTTGTTGAGGATATGAAGCGTGTTCTTGCTGAAATAGCGCCGGAGGATAGGGAATATAAGCATAACGAGAGGTGGCATGACGGAAACGGCCATTCCCACATACGGGCGTCGTTGATAGGTCCTTCCATCATACTTCCTGTCTCGGGAGGAAGGATTCCGCTGGGAACATGGCAGCAGGTCGTGTTAATGGAGATGGACAACAGGCCGAGAGAGAGAAAAATAATGATAAGCATAACAGGAGTTGAGTGAATGGATATCAAATTTTTAGGAGGGGCCAGTGAGGTAGGGAGCCTTGCCATACTTCTGGAGGAGAACGGAACATCCCTGCTGTTCGATTACGGAATGACTCCGAGCAATCCGCCCGGATTTCCCATGAGCGCACCGAGAACCGACGGAGTCTTTCTCACCCACGCGCATGTGGACCACTCGGCAATGATTCCCCAGCTTGTAAAGAGACACATGGCCGCTATCGTTGCCACACCCATGACCGCCATAATCAGTGCCATGCTCATGGCCGACTCTTTGAAGGTTGCAAGCAGGGAAGGTTTTATAATGCCCTACGGCCCGGAGGATGTGGAAGAAACCGTTCATAGGTTCGATTTTATGGACTTCGGGGATGTTGTGGAGGGTGGCGATATGGAGGTGCAGATGCACTCGGCCGGCCATATTCCGGGGGCAACCATGTACGAGACGAGGGGGGACAGAACTGTCCTTATAACGGGGGATGTGAATACCATAGACACCCCGCTGGTAAGGAAGGCAAGCCCCGTGAAGAGCGATATTCTGGTTATGGAGTCCACCTATGCGGGCAGGGAGCACGAGCCGCGCAGGGAGATTGAACGCAGGTTTCTGGGCAAGATTCGGGAAGTTGTGGAGAGAGGAGGAAGGGCCATAATTCCCGCATTTGCGGTGGGCAGGACGCAGGAAATAATGCTTCTTCTGAAGGATTCTGGCTATGATATCTGGCTTGACGGTATGGGGCGAGGTGTCAACAGGCTCATGCTCCAGTATCCCGAGTATCTTGCCAATGCCACTAATCTCAGAAGGGCCAAACAGAGGGTGAGAGAGGTGCGAAGCGCAAGGGGAAGGGAAAAACATGCGATGAAAGGCGAGGTGATAATCACCACCAGCGGCATGATGGACGGCGGTCCTATTCTTTCATATCTCCAGCACTTCAAGAATGATAAAAGGAACGCGATCCTTCTCACGGGCTATCAGGTGGAGGGAAGCAACGCCAGGATGCTGAGAGATAAGGGATATGTGGACATAGACGGCGAGCTGACACGGGTGGACTGCGAGGTGGAGTTCTTCGACTTCTCCGCCCATGCCGGCCACACCGAGCTCGTGAACCTTGCGAAGTATGTGGAACCGGAGGATATTGTTCTCTGTCACGGAGACAACAGGGAGGCTCTGGTTGAGGACCTGAGCGAGTTCAATGTACATCTTCCGAAGGAAGGAGAGGTCTTGAAACTCTAATTATGGGTGATAATATGCCGGACATAAGGGACGAATTAAAGCGATTTCTTGAGGAGGATGTTGGATACGGCGACATAACCACGCAGGCGGTTGTTGACCCGTGGGAGATGGGCAGGGGCAGTATTGTTGCCGAGGAGAGATGTATTCTTGCAGGGATTGATGCCGTTTCTGAGTTATTCTCCATGCTCAACCTCTCTGTCGTTCAGAACTTGAGGGACGGCGAGGAGGCGGGCAAAGGGGATGTGGTCATGGATGTATACGGTCGTCTTGCTCCGATGCTCACCGGAGAGCGGCTTGCGCTCAATCTTCTCATGAGGATGTCCGGCATCGCCACGGAAACGGCAAAAATCGTGAAAAAGGCCCGAGAAATAAACCCGAATGTTCGCATTGCCGCCACCAGAAAGACCACCCCCGGATTCAGATACTTCGAGAAAAACGCGGTAATTCTCGGAGGAGGGGACAGCCACCGACTCCGGCTTGACGACGGTATTCTGATAAAGGAAAACCACATTGAGGCCACGGGCGGTCTGGAGAAGGCAATCACCCTTGCAAAGAATACGGCAACATTCGCAAGAAAAATAGAGGTGGAGGTTACCGACCTTGATATGGCCGCAAGGGCCGCGAAGGCAGGTGCCGACATAATCATGCTGGATAATTTCAGCCCGGAGGCGGCGAAAAAAGGCTACGAACTCGTAAAAAGCATTGACAGCCGGATAATTGTTGAGATTTCGGGGGGCATAAACGCCGATAATGTTGCCAGCTACGCTGTATCAGCAGATGTTATCTCTATTGGGGCGCTGACGCACTCGGTGAGGTCCTGCAATCTTTCAATGGATATATTCAGGGAGAATGCAGAAAAGGCAATGAATAGGTAAAAAAAGACATGGATGGATAGAGGAAAGGTTTTTTAAGTTCGTATGGATTACTTTTCTCCATGACAGAAACAAATCCTCTAAAACTCATGGACGAAATGCAAAAAAAAGTAGTGAAAATGGTGGTAAATGGTCAGATTGACCCCTTCGATGCATTTATTTTTTTTAGGCGGTCTGTTAAAGAAATATGGGATATAAATGACAGTGATGATTCTAATATTCTATTCTGGAATTCTACATACTCCCGTTTCAATACATATATACTACTCTCTGAAATTGAAATGTTAGGTATTTTGGGTGGGAAGAGAAATTTGAGGGAAGAGGCCGATAAAAAGATTTTAAGTTATGGTGGCTCTTTTTGGATAGTCAAATTAAGGACAAGAGACTGGAGAAGCATTAGAGATGATTTTAACTACCAGAAACATTGGAATCACAAAAAAGGACATTATAAGCTCTATGGAACACTGTCAGAGATGGTAAACGACCTTGAAAAAATATCCAGAAGATTGGGGCCAGATGATTGGATTTCTATAGAAAAATTAATCCGTAGTGAAAATTCCAATGGATATGAACAGATATATCAAATAACAAACAGAGGCTACAGTACCCATAAGGCTAAAATAGAGTTGAAGGTCATGGAATTGATAAAAATCCTTCCATATGAAAGGAGAAGGATATAGAACTTATATTTCATTAAATTTATTGGTTTTATTTGATGATTCTTGCATGGTAAGCAATATAACTGGAGTTTTCATCTCTCTGCCGAAAAGCCTTTTCTGCCCATCTAATCGTCATCCGCCCCAATATTGTTCCCATCCAGCACAGGGGCCGCTGGCCTCGCACCCCATGACCATCTCTTCTCAAGGAATCCATCCACATCAATCTCTCTCGGAACATTTCTCAGCATTGCGGATGGAATTATAGCGGTGATCAGAACGACAATCATTATTGCGGTGTACATGGAGTTGTCTATTATTCCCATATCCAGCCCGAACATAGCTACTATAATTGAGAAGCTCAGCTTGTACATGAAGGATAGGGACATCATTCTGGCGTATTTTCTCTTCATGAAGAGGCATGAGGGGAGGCAGGTTCCGTAGTACTTCCCGGTAAGGCTCACCACTAAAAATATCCCCGCAAGAACAAGGGTAAGCGGGGTTACAAGGTCAAGCCTTATGCGGGTGCCTGCAATGAAGAAGAATACCGGTGCGAGAAAGCCGAATGTCAGGCCGTTCAGCTTCGGTTCCAGTTCCCTGTAGTCTTTTATGACCTTGGAAAGGACGAGGCCGAGGAAGAAGACAATCACCGCCGACTCCACATTTATCTGCTCCGCAAAGGCGGAGATTCCCAGTATGATAAACAGAATTATCTTTAGTTCAAGCTCCGTAACATTCCCCTTGTATCTGGAAAAGAGAAGATTGGTAAGAATAGGAAAAC
>JAJSAE010000026.1 GCA_024281315.1 archaeon
GGGCAATCGTGATTGAAATGGAAGAAAGAAGGATAAAGACTGCTATCAATGTAACCAAGACCCGCTTCATAAATCCGTATTGCCTTGGTGGTTAATAAAACTTGCGTTATCGGAAATTGTAGTATCCCGAATTAATTTTACACCTCAATCAACCACCCCTCATATTTAAAGATCATCTCCTCTGGAAGCTTTCGGTAGAAAGCTTCATCGGGAGTTTCTGCATTCTTGAAATCCAGACTCATGTGGGGTTTATCGTAGTTATACTTATTCCTTGTATTCTTGCGATTTTGGACATGGAACGGCCTTTTTCGATTTCTCGGATAATCCATTCGATTTTCTTTTGGTTTAGCTTTGTCATACCCGTACCGAAACGGACTGTAAAATAATTTCGGGATAGGACATGCGTTATCGGAAATGATAATACTTAAATATGTCCTGCGCATTAGAGTAAATAATCTCTCCTGTATAATGGGGGAAAGGGAGATTGGTAATATGACAACAAAAAATAAGAAAAACAAACAAAAGAATTTTGTGGGTTTGGTTATAGTTGTAGTGCTGGCTGTACTTATGGTCATGCCGGTGGGTGCCGTAAAAGCATGGCCAGCGGATAACAATTTCGTAAACCCGTCGGTTGAATTCAATCCCAACACCATGGGCAACATAACGCTGAACGACATAAGCGCACCGCCGTACTACCGTGTGGCCTTTACGGATAAGGACAACCAGTTGAGACTGGACATGGCCAATAACGGGCAGTTCCCGGCCCTCGTTCAGGTCGATATTTATTCCGTGGGACCGGACGGAGTTACACAGACATTCCTGAAGACCGTGAACTTCGGGGCCATTCCGGGAGGCCATGAAAAATCAAGGAATGCCTTCCTTCCGTGGGAGGACATGTGGCAGCCGTCCGAGAGGGGCAGGAACTGGATACACGGCGAGATATTCGTGAAGTGGTTCCATCACGAGCGGATAAATGTGGGAAACTTCACCGAATCGTTTAATGTCGTGCCGGGCTGGAGGCCTGTAATCTACATCTCTCACGACTGGGTTATAAATGAGCCGCTGGTGGTGGAAAATAAGACCATTATCGTGGATGGGGATGTGTATGTGAACGCACCCACTGTCATGAATAACGGAACTCTGGCTGCTGGTAATTTTACAGTAAGTAACTCTCAAACCATTGGGGCCAATTTTGATGTTGATTTGTTGTGCAGCAGAGACGGGGAATTTAAGGCCGAAGTAAAGCCTTCTGGAAACCTAACAGTTTACGGCAAAATCTGGAACAACCCCCAGAGCGCACACTACTGGTTCTACATGAACGGGACGCTGAATCTAGATGGCGGTGCAGGAGGAGATAACGGCGTCATCGAGAACACCTACGGCCCCGACGACCTTTCCCGGCCGGGCGGTGTGATATGCACCACCGACAATGTCTATATCGGGGACGGGGCCGAGATACGGAACGGCAGGACGCACGGCCTCTATCTGATGAACAACTCGAAGGCCTTTATAGATGGTGCGAATATTCACGATAACGGCTACGGAATCGGAGGCGACGGGATCGTCTGCGTTGACGGGGCCAGTCCGACCATAACCGGCAATACTGAAGTTTCTTGGAACGGAAGGCATGGAATCATGGCCGATGGCGCACTTCCGAATATTGACAATGTCGTTGTTGACAATAACTATGCCGATGGTATTGTGGTGAAGGATGTTACCAGCGCGTACGGAAGGCCAGATTATACGCCGGGCACGGATGTCGGTACATTTATCTGGTGGGATGAGACCGGATGGCATCTGAGATTTGTCAGCGACTCTCTGGCCCATGACTTCAACGGTACTGTTGAAGCGGACGGAGACGCCTTTACATACTCTCGAAGCGTATCCGCAGGTGAGGAGAAACCGCTTGACATCGGAGATGCGGCCTCTGTTACTTTCTATCCATATATTGACGGGGCGATGGACCCGCAGTATGTCTTTATCGGTCAAAGTGGAGTTAACCCCCCGGCCTTTCCGGTAACTCTGCACAAAGGTGAGGGCAAAATAAGCAACTGCACTGTTTCCGAGAATATGGACTCTGGAATTGTGGTGAAAAACAGCAACGCCGTTGTTGGCGGGAATAACATATCTGACAATGGCAAGGCTGTTGTCTACTATGCGGACATGGAGAACACCAATGGAATGAACAACTGGAAAGGGAGTGGTTTCTGGCACAGGGTGAACAGCGGGGCTGTTAATGCCCCCGAGTGGAACATGAGTCACAGCGGAGACTGGAGTTGGTGGTATGGAAATCAATATACTGGCACATATCAATCCAAGTTCTCTGTAAATGAATTCACAGAGGGAGCCGAAACGGCGGTCGCACAGTTCAATTATTCAAGCGTTCAAACCGTTACTCTCTCTTTGCCGAAGGATCAGGATGCGATTGTCTCCTCTGAAATGGATATAACCGGTTTCTCTTCGTCAGCCAAGATATTTGCTGCCTCGGATGTTCCGCGGCCCCGCCATAAAGAGAGCTTTACAGATAGCTACGGCCAGTACTGGAACATTTCATATACTGCTTATTTAACCAATGTAAGTGTCTATATCAGATCAACCGATTATGTCGAATGTCGGGTTGAAGACTCGAACGGGGCAGTTCTCGGAGTAGATGTAATACCGCCCACAAGAGAACAATGGGTAACTTTTAACTATCCAAACATAACCATATTTCCTCTGCAAGATTACCGCATTCATCTTTATAGTTCCTCAGATTTCTCTTGGTATTATGAAGATGTGGATCAGGTGCGTGTATTTTCAGAGAGAATTATGGGATTTGCATACCCACATAATCCATCCATTGACATCGGGAATGACGGAGATGGCGAGTGGAGCTATTCGGGAGAGTTTACAAACACTGTTCGTCTCACAGATGCGAATACGAATCCCGAGTTTACACAGGAACTGAAGGACTACATTGGGAGCCATCCATCCGATGGAAACGGATATGTGCAGGTGCCGATTGCCATTTCATCGGAGAGCCCAGGCATCATTCTCCTTTCAAATCTGAACATAACCTACGACTATCAGTACACCAATGGTTCTCTGGTCTCGCCGCAGACAAACATCCCGGCCCTGAGTTCTGGCAGCCATGCCTCTCTTGTCTTCTGGAGTTGGTATGACACGGATACAACAGGCACCGCAACCGACCAGAGATGGATAAATGTAAGTGCTGACGGCTATTACCTGAATACGCAGTTGAACGGAGAACCGATGAGGAACTGGACACGCCATGTCATAGACATCACTTCTTTTCTCGGGCATCAGATAAAACTCAATTTCACATTCGATACCGTTAACGATGCTGATAATGCACATCAGGGATGGTATATCGATGATGTGGAGATAATAACTACCAGTAATTATGTCTCATCTATTGAGACGGAATTTGCAGGTATCAGATGTGATGGAGCTGATGGGGCAGTAGTCTCAAACAATACCATAAATCCAAATCCTATAGCTGGGATTGGAATTCTTCTTCTTTCTACTAGTAGTACACTCATCTCCGATAATATCGTGAATAATTGCTTTATGGGAGTTAGAATCTACTCTTCCAATTACAATAGAATAAGTGGTAACACAATCTCCAACACAGAATATGGTTTCGGGGTTCTACATGACTCCAGTAATAACAGTATAGCTAACAACACCGCCTCGAACAACAACATTGGCATCCAGCTCTACGATTTCAGTAGTAGTAACACCCTATCCGACAATAATGCCTCGTCAAACACTTGGTATGGCATCGAGCTCTACTACCAGTGTGTAGCCAACACAATCGTAAACAACATTGCTTCAAACAACAACTATGGCATTTATCTCTACTACTCCAGTAGCAACAACATTGCCAACAACACTGTCTGCTCGAACAACCACTATGGCATTTGCCTCTCCGGACTGTCCAATAGCAACAAAATCGCGAACAACATCGCCTCGGACAACAGCCAGGATGGCATCTGCCTCTATCACTCCAGTAGCGACACAATCACAAACAACACCGCCTCGAACAATGACTACTACGGCATCTACCTCTACTACTACTCCAGTAGCAACACCATTGCCGATAACGCTGTTTCGTACAACAGATACCATGGCCTCTTCCTCTACTCCTCTAGCAGCAACATCATCACAAACAACAATGCTTTGAACAACTGGGATGGCATACTTCTCTCTTCTTCCTCCAATAGTAACACAATAGCCAACAACAGCATCTCGAACAACACTCACTTCGGTCTCTACCTCTCTTCCTCCAGTAGCAACACAATCTCCAACAACACGATAGGCACGGCCTATCATTTCGTGAAGAACGAGACGGTTTACGGCCCCGCGTCCGCCGGTGATACCGGGCCGCTCTATCTGGACAACGAGAATATACTTGACTGCACCCTGTATGTTGATACAGGCAGCGAGTGGGTCAAGTTGGAGGAATGGACGGATTATACGCTGAACTATGACACCGGAGAGATAGATACATCAGCCATCGAACCGTTCGGCGCTGGCTGGGCCTTCTATGCATATTACAATTATAGCACTCCGGGCGGCAACGGTTATGGGATTTACAGTATAAACTCCGATTCGACCGTAGCGAACAACACGATTATCGCCAATGAGGAGGATGGGATATACATCAATGACAGCGGAGATTATTCGCTCAATTCTCGCATAGAAAACAACACGATTGTCGGCAATCATCAGGGAATTAACATATTCAATGGGTCGGCCGTCATTACGGACAACGATGTATTCTCTAACCTCGGTGCAGGCATATTCCTCGAAAGTGCAACGGGAGAGATTTCTCTGAACCGGATTGCGGGAAACAATGCGCCCGGACACTGGTATCCGCCGGAATGGTACCTCACCGGAATCGACATGCGCAGCTGCGATAATGTCTCGATAGACCACAACAGCATTGAGAATAACGGCAATAATATCTACCTTTCTCATTCCACCAACATAAGCATAGAATGGAACACCATAAGCGACGCCAGTGCCGTGATTCAGATATACCCGACACCACCGCCGCCGAGGGGAATATACTCCATATCCTCCCAGATGGTTGTCTCAAACAATACCATATATGGAACAATATTCGGCATGGATATACAGAATGCGAATGCAGACACCATAATCAGAGACAACCATTTCTCTCCGCTGCAGGAACCAATCGGCAGCCCGCAGCCAAATCGTGGAATATATCTGACCAATGCCTCGGTTGTCATTGAGCGGAATACCTTCGAGAGCATAGGAACGGCCATCTATTGCACCGAGAACTCCAGCGCCGTCATAGAAAACAACACCATGACTAACGGGAGTATTGGAATCCATTCTATATGGTCGTCACCCACCATAAAGAACAACACCATCTATGGGAACTACTGGGGTATATACTCCGAGTTCGCAGCCCCGACAAATGCAGGAACCAACGGCGACCAGCTCGCGGCGGATAACCCCGGCCTCTCAAATAATAGCGAGGGAAGGATGATTCAGATTTGGTGCGTGGCCATCCTCGTTCAATCCTCTGACGGCAGCCCGCTGGAAGGGGTGTATGTGGAGGTATATCCAAATGGGCAAGCAACCGCTGTTTACGATGGTTATACGGATGCCAGTGGGCTGACTGCCCATTTCATAGCCGTCCAGTACCTCATAGAGAGCGACGGAACCGTGACTGTGCTCAATCCGCATCTGGTGCTCTGCGACGGAGTTGTAAGATGGGCCACATTCGACCAAAATGGAATATACACCGTGCAGGTATCGAGTTAAAAACCCTTTCCTTATTTATTATTTTAGGAGGGCACTCCTCTAAAACTCTTACAATTTTTCCAAAAAATCCCTCAGCAAGTCCCTTGCATTTCTTATGGCCGCTTCCCGACTGGCCGGATACGACAGTACCTTGGTATGCACGGATATGACTGCTCCTCCAGTAGCGAGCGAAATCTCACCCAGATACGCCTTTTCTTTATCCAATCTGAAATGAAGAACCTGCTCGTCGTCAAGCCGTTTATCCAGCGTTTCCAGAATTTCCCGAATAACCTCTTTCGGCATGGATTTCCAGAAGGCCTTTATATCCTGCTGCCGGAGTATGCCAACCTCCATCATTTCCAGCGGAGCACCGCCGTATCCTTCCAATTTCTTAATGGTGACCGCCCCTCGGTTCTCCATGCAGGCCGCAGACATGATGGCATTTACCACGCTTTCCTCCTCCTCCGTGGCTCTGCAGAATGTTCTGAGGGTTATCCTGCCGAATATTTTCATACCTCTGCAAAAGAGAAGTTATAAATAAAGGTTGATGTATTGGGGCCCATTCAACCGTGAGGATTGGTTTAAATGTACGTTGTTACCACAATGACGGATACAGTCAGAATTCCCCCCGAAAGGCTCGGAGAGGAATACGAGCCCCTTGCTCTCAGTCTGGCCAGAGAGATGTTCGAGAGGACAATGGACGGAAAAGGGAACTACACCCTTATGATTACCGACCTTAAGCTGGAAGGAGATGCCAGAATCGCCCCCGGAGACGGCGGCGTCTATCAATCCGTGAAATACGACGCACTCATGTTTCGCCCGGTCCAGAACGAGATAGTGGACGGAGAGATTGTGGAGGTGATGAAGTTCGGGGCCTTTGTAAGGTTCGGCCCTCTGGACGGCCTCGTGCACATCAGCCAGATAATAGATGATAAGGTCGACATTGACCTCGATAATCAGCGACTTCTGGGAAAAGAAAAGACATGGGACCTGAGGAAAGGAGATAAGGTGAGAGGAAGAATAATATCCATATCCCTCAACCAGACAAGTCCCAGAGAGAGCAGAATTGGTCTCACCATGAGACAGCCCGGCCTCGGGAAACTGGAGTGGCTTGAAGAAAAAAGAACGGAGAAGGAGGCGGCAAAATGAGCGTCCAGAAAGCGTGTAAGAAGTGCGGCTACATTACCGAAGAGGATGCATGCCCTCTCTGCGGCAGCCCGACATCAAGGGAATGGCAGGGGTATCTGGTTGTAATCGATCACAACAAATCGAAGATCGCACAGTTGATGGGCATAGGCACCAACGGAAAATTCGCACTGAGAGTGAGATGATGTCCCCGTGGATTCTCCCCGAAGAACTGAGGGGGGAGTTGAAAAGGCCGCTGGGCGAGATATACGCCGAATACCCCACATGGACCGGCGATACGCAGATACTCATAGCGGTGGGGGATATTGTCTCGAAAACCCTTATACATGCTGGTTTCAGCCCGAATATTACAATAATCGACGGAAAAACCCGACGGAAAGAGATAAATAACCCCGCTGTTTTGGGCGATATGTCTCAGACCGTAACGGTTGAGAATCCGCCTGCCCATATCACCGACGAACTGTGGTCCGCTGTTGCCTCTTCCATAAAGGAGGTGGCCGGTGGCGAGAAACATATAAACATCATGGTGATGGGGGAGGAAGACCTTGCAGCACTCCCGTGCATCTCGCTTGCACCTGACGGCAGCCATGTTGTATATGGCCAGCCGGACGAGGGGGCCGTGATAGTCAGGGTCGGACAGGAAATAAGAGATAAGGTTAACCGTCTCCTCAAGAAGATGGAGGTATGAGAATGGATATTGAAATAACCCAGAGAAAGGACAACCCGCTCCTGAATCGCATAGAGGTACATTTCAGGGTACTGCATCCTGGCGAGGCCGTGCCGAAGAGGGCGAACATAAAGGAGAAAGTGGCATCTCTCATGAAAGCCGAGAAGGAGCGTGTGGTCATCGACCATGTAAAGAGCAGGTTCGGCTCCGGCGAGAGCGAGGGATACGCCAAGATTTACAGGACCAAAGCGGATGCACAGGCCATCGAGAACGAGCACATACTGAAGAGAAACAATCTTTTCGAGAGCAAGAAGAAGGAGGAGTAAAGATGGCCAAGAAGGACTACTACGAGGTGGACGGCGACAAGCTCAAGAGGCTCAGAAGGTCCTGCCCGAAATGCGGGCCGGGCGTCTTCCTTGCGGTGCATAAGGACAGGGTTTCCTGCGGAAAGTGCGGATATACCGAGTTCCTGAAGAAGAAATAAAACCTTTCTATTGTTTTACACCTCATGGGCCTGTGGTGTAGCTTGGATATCACCGGGGCCTCCGGTACCGGTTTTTTCCGGTGAAGAAAGCCCCAGACCCGGGTTCGAAATCAGAGGCCGCACGACCTCTGGCGAAACTCCCGGCAGGCCCGCTTTGCTGCTCAGCAAAGCGGTTCTGTTTCGCTATCGCTCAACAAGGCCCGCCCCTATACGACTTTCAAGGCGCTTTTACCTCGCTTATCGCTCGGTATGGCCCGCTTTACTCCTCTACAGGAAAGCGGTTTTGTCTCGCATCTAACGATGCTTCGACAGGCCTGCAATCTCCGTGCCTCAGATGGCGGTGGTTAGCAAAAGGATTATATGCTTATCTTCCGCTACGGGCCCCATGCAGGAGATTAGATACACGCCCATAGGCACCGTCCGCTCACCATTTCTTTCTCCGAAGAACATGCCGGTTCAACCTCTGCAGGGGAGAGGGATAAAAGGAAAGATCGAGATATACCCGGAATACCGGGAGTGCCTGCGAGATCTGGATGGTTTTTCTCATATCATCGTCTTATTCCACCTGCACCTCTCAAAGGGCTGGAAGCCAGTAGTGAGGCCGCATCTGGAGGAGATGGAAAGAGGACTGTTCTCGACACGCTCCCCCCACCGTCCCAACCCCATCGGCCTCTCGGTGGTCCGGCTTGTTTCTGTAGAAGATTGGGGGATGAACATAGAGGATATCGACATGGTAGACGGCACGCCAGTTCTGGATATCAAGCCGTATTCCAGAGAATTGAACGGCTTCGAGGAGGAGAAAAACGGATGGATGAAAGGGCGAATCGGGAAACTGCGGGATAAAAAGCCTTATTAACAAGCCCATCTAATTAACGGTGGAGTCAGGAGAAGGCGGACGGCCGACGGTATCCGAATGGATGCTGAGGAAAGTCCCCCCTCCATTATTTGAAGCGGCCCACAGAAGTGGGAGGGCGAGAGTCCTGGCAAGGGCGCAGAAACGACACAGCCGGCCACCCCGAAAGGGTGAGGATGATGGGTTTGGCCCTGACAAAAGGCCGGATTTGATGAAACGGCGACACCCCGCTGGAGCAAGCCCAAACAGCGTAAGCAGGTAGGGCGCTAAGTCGAATGCCGTCAGGGCGTGAAGGGCGACCGACACGCAGTAACAGAAGGGGGCTTATGTCCTTCACCTGGCTCCAGAATTTTCACTCAATACATCAGTCCCGCAGACGACACCACAAACCACACCCCGAACACGGCCATTATACCGCCACTAACCAGCATTATGTACCTCGAGGCCTTCGGGTACTCGCTCATCTTTCCGGCCGAGAACGACAGGAATGTGTACCAGACGAAGTCACAGGACCAGTGGACCACTGCGAATATAACGAGAACCACCGTGCCAAAACTCATGGCCAGCATGACAAGGGCCGCTCCCGCCGTGGCCCACCAGAGAAGGAAATAGGGGTTCGTGGCCGTGGTTATTATTCCGAGGAGTACGGGGGGGTACGGGAACGGGTTATCCTCCATCCTCTCCTCCTTCCTTTTCAGAATATCCCGCATCACACCGAGGGCCATGTAGAGCAGTACCGCACCGCCGATGATTCCCACAACAATCCTGAACTCCCTTGCGGTTATGAACCACGACATTCCGAGGGCGATTATCGCGATAAGGGGGAACTCCACGATTCCGTGGCCAACCGAGATAAGACTGCCGGCAAACCTGTTCTCTTCCCCTTTGGCCAGTGCGGCCGCAAAGACAGGGCCGGGCATCATGACTCCGGAGAGGGATATGAAGACCGTTACGCCGAGAAATGCCAGCACTTCAAGCAACGCATCACCTAGTCCAGTCTCGTCTCCAGCATGACGAGTTCCTCGTCAATCCCCCTCTTTTTGTAGAACTCAATGGCACCGATGTTCTTCTTTTTAACGGATATGTGATAGGCCACCGCACCCCGCTTCTTCGCCTCCTCCATCGTTCTTTTCAGAAGTGCATCGCCTATCCCCTTCCCCCTGTACTCCTCCCTTACAAAGAGGTTGTGCAGGTATGCGCTGAGGCCGCCGTGCATGAACTCCGGATAAACCCGCAGGTCCGTGAAACCGACGGGGTGGCCGTCCATCTCCGCGATGAACATGGCGTGGGTCCGTTCCTTCATGGCCGCAAGGAGGTATTTTCTATATACCTTAGCGGGAGGCATCTCGGACATAAGCGTGTTGTCAAGGTCTATGAGGTATCTCTCGAACTCCATGGCCATCTCGACTATCCTGTCTATATCGGATTCCTTTGCAGGGCGTATTTCGAGCATGAAGGGTAAAGCGGGATGGGGGATAAATAGGTTTTGGGCATGAGCAGATACGCTAGGGCCTCTGTCCAAAAAGAAAAGGTCACAACTCATCAAGAATTTTCCGGCGCCTAGACTCATATTCCTCCACGGTAATCAGATTAGCGGTACGGAGTCGTTCAAGTTCCACTAATCTATCATTTACACTAGGAGTACTCTGAACTGGGACAGATGCGGGAAGCGGGGTTACATAAATAGTTTGATTGGGAGTGCGGGTATTCGAAGCCTGCCTCTGAGATTTTTCATAGGCCATAATTGCAGCACCAGCAATCATGGCAGTAACAGAAATTGGAAGTAGCCAAACGCCATATTGAGATTGTTCGCTGAGGAGCAAGAGTACACTAAGAAAAAACAGAATGAGACCTAAGCCTGCTATCCAATCACCAGCACCCACTTCTGATGTGGGGCTAATCACTGGTTTATTATAAGCTGTATTCTGATTGGCTTGCGATGCAGCAAACGGATAATACTTACAGAAATCGCAATACCAGTTATTTGACTGTGGAACATACCTAAGTTCGTTTCCACATCTTGGACATTTAGGCATAGCTTTGCCCCCTTCTAGTTAAACTGTTTATTCTCATAGTTGCCTCAAAAATACCATTGCAAACTCATATAAATAATTTTCCTCATTTTTCGCAAAACCTTAATACCCTCTCCCCAATCCTATCCTGTGCAGAAAAACAGCCCCTTCCGTGCGTTCCTCACGGTAAGCAGATGAGATAAGTAATTGGCTCAAGACAATTTCTTGGAGATATAAATCTCCTCCGGACAACCCGGGTTGTCAGTTTGGCTTCTCATATATATCTGAAAACCTTGCTTAAAATAAAATTGTCTCGTCGCTTCGTAAGGTGGATAGTCGACCGAATCGCCGAGTGTGCTGGTTGCGATTTCCCGTAACCCCAGTTCAGCCGCCAGTTCTTCTGCTTTGGATAACAACTGCCTTCCGATACCCTGTCGTTGGAATCCTTTTTTAACGCCAATCCATCCGATGTTCAACCTGCCTTCGTTAACAAACAATGTGATGAATCCCACTATTTTATCTTTCTTTAGTGCGACAAATGAGGTTTGGTATTTTATATCAATCGGGATTGCGCGCCCTCTTGCGTCCTCATCAAACCACTCAGGCAAATTCTCGGCCACATCTAAAATCCCAGCTAAATCATCTGCTTCTGCTTTCCCAAATCGAATCATTACATCATCTCCGATTAATTCCTCAGACACCTTCTTGCGGCCAATATCAGACATTCTATCCCTCCAGCACATAGCTTATTCTCATTCTCTGCTTCCCCTTGTTCTCCTTTTTAAGTATTTTCACATGGCCGAGTTCGGAGGTGTTCTTCACATGGGTGCCTGCACAGGGGCAGATATCCGCATCCCCGATGAAGACAACTCTCAGGTTCCGAATTGACTTCGGTAGAAGGTCGAGGTTGCATCTCTCCGGCTTCACCATCCTTTCGAGTTGCCCCCTTTCAACCTCCCGAATCTCCACAGGGTAATAGCGGTCTATCATCTCGTTGGCAATTCTCTCTATTCTCGCTAGATCTTCGCCTGTAAACTTCACCGGCTGAAAGTCGATGCGGGAGCGGTCCGCATATAACTGGTTTCCAACGGTTCTTGCGCCGAACTCGTCGTAGACTATGCCTGAAACGATGTGCTGGGCCGTATGCATCCTCATGTGGCCGTACCTCTTTCCCCAGTCCAGTATTGCATGTACCTTTTCCCCCACGGGTGGAATATCTCCTTCGATATGGTGCTTCACGCCCCCCTTCTTGGTAACCTCAACCACTCTGGCCTCTCTGCTATCCCACCTCAGGATTCCCGTATCGGACGGCTGGCCGCCTCCAACGGGGTAGAAAGCGCTCCTGTCAAGAATCACATAGTCTTCGGCACTCTCTTGCACCACAGCATCGAACTCCCGGATATAATTGGCCTCCGCATCTGCCATATAGAGCATTTCGGTCATGATATCACCGGGTCCGAATCGAGAGCATGAGTTTAAAGTTTTGCCCGAAGCGAGAATTCATGTTTCTGAAATACTGAAAGAAAAGTATAAGTATGAGATAGTACATAGCAATACTAAACACATGCGACAACAAAGTATTAAGGAGATGATAAGATGATATGGAAAAAAACCGGAGCGCTCTTCGTGGTTCTGCTCTTTGCCGCCACCATGTTGGCAGGGGTAGGTTCCGCAAAGACCGTGGATGTGAGCCAGATCGAATTCGAGCAGGGAGAGACGGACTGGGTCAATGGCGGCCAGTATGTGGGGATACATGCACCCGGCATGGACTTCAGAGTGATATACGGAACGCCGGAGAATCCGAGAGCGATAACCATCGTCTCATCGTTCGTGCGCTACCTCGGAGCGGCGGCGGTCTACAATACAAACGGAGATTTCAGGGGAAATGTACCCATTCCTGTGGTAACCATGACCGCTCAGAGGCTGGGATTTCTTGCGGAGTTCAGGGATAGTAACGGGAACGGCATGATGGACCCGCAGGACTTTCGGGAGAACGGGGCTCAGGGAAGAGAGGTGCTGAGAACGGCCTCTCTTGTTACCTACTGGAACCTGACTGTGGAGGACGAAGTGCAGTATCCCGATGGGAGCGTGGGCTGGAATTTCACCCTCTCTACGGAAAATCTGCCCTATACATACTCCGTGGATAATACCAGCGGAAAATCCGTGGATAAAGTAGCCTTTACATTTCACCTTCGGGCTGGAATAAAGGATGTTCGGGTAGAGAATGTCCCGTGGTACAGAGTCGAGGTCTATGAGGCCAGTCACGGACCGGTGGTTGTGGAATCAAATCTTGAGAGTTACAGGAACTACACGGGAACGGCGGTGAACGCCAGCGTGAAATACGACCACCTCATTGAGGGCTGGGATTTTGCAGGCAACAGCAGCCGTCTATTCATGGGCACAGGATTGATAATGGGGAACCATATCCCTGAGAAAACGCAGGAATGGATACATACACAGTTTATAGACCGAATAAACGGCGAAGGGACCATCGGAGCGAGGAACGGGACCGGTAACATAAGCGTGGATGGGAACTTCACGAGGCCGACTCTGATAAAGAACAACGAAATGCACTTTCAGGACAACTGGGAAAAGATAGGGAACTTCTCATGGGTTTCCAATGTTACGCTGACCGATAGAAACGGCAGAAGCAGTGAGGGAAATGTTACCTTCTCGCTTCACAGGGGGATACCAATAGACCGTATAAACATGAAAGGAGATATCTTCCGCGGATTCATGGTTCTGGGCGGCTTTTCCTACCCCTCTGCGTACAGCATATATCACGACCCGACCTTCTCGGCCACCGCCTATTCCTTCGACATACTGAAAGCGATCAGGGAACTGCCGGCGGGTCTCCTGTTCCTGCAGGCCGTTATCGCCGGAGTTATTGTCATAGGGGCAGTAGCCTATAGAAAAGGAAAGAAAAAGGCGGTTAGCCAGCAGACACGGGAACAGAACCGGAGCCCAATCCCGCCGACAGCAGAAGAAAACAACGGACAGGCCCCGCCGCAGCGATACCCCTAAACCCCTTCCCCTCATCTTTCAATCGGCGGAAGTTAAAAATAAGTGTGAATGTATATGCTCTCGATGGCGGAAAAAACGGATTTCACCGGGCGCGAACTGAAAAAAGGCTCGATTCGGATGTGCGTCCTCTCCCTCCTCAGAAAGGAAAGAAAGTACGGCTTTCAACTGATTAAGGAACTGCGCGAGGAGTCCGGGGGATACTTTGACCTTAAAGAAGGGACGCTTTACCCCGCACTTCACAGGATGGAGAAGCACGGCCTTGTCCGCAGCGAATGGATAACGGAAGGGAGCGGAAATCCGAGAAAATACTATGTCATTACCGAGCGGGGCATTATTATGCTGGAAGAGATGAAGAGGGAGTGGGAGCGCCTGAGACAGGCGTGTGAGAGAGTTATGGAGGCGAACAGATGATAGACGCACAGACACTGGATAGCTATCTTAAACAGGTAAGGCACGGGATGAGACGAATGGACCCGAAGGTGGCGGACGGAATAATCGCCGAACTGAGAGACAGCATCGTTCAGCGGGGAGTTATCGAGGAATCGCCGGAGGAGGTGGCCAGTGCTTTCGTGGAGATATACGGCTTTGGCCGGCGCTACCTTATCAGATTCTACATCCTCTCCGCTGTCATGGCCCTGTTGAGCATCCCCGTATCCGCCAGCCATCCGCTTCTCGCTCTGGGAGCAATTACCTTCTACTTCGTACTGTCGGTCTTCCTTGTCTGGTTCGGAGCACTGGCGGGAAAAAAAGCGGGGCTCACGGCCGGCACGATTTCGCTCATCGTCAGAATCGCTCCTATCCCGGTTCTCATGGCCTCCGGCTACATCATCACGGGCGGCGGCATTCTCTTCCTTCTGATCTCTTCCTTCGTGCTCCCGTTACTCGGCTGGATTCCCGGAGAGGTCATAGAGGCCCGGCCTCCGAAATACTAGGAAAGGCTGCTCTGTTGCATAAATACTTTTATAAAGCCATGGTGCATATTCATAGTTGTCAAATCACAAAAACCATGGAAGGGATGCACCATGGCCGAGATGGATATAGAGAAGAAGTATATAAGAAATTGGTCTGAGTATAATGA
>JAJSAE010000002.1 GCA_024281315.1 archaeon
GTGGAAAGCCAGCTATTCCTCTCATATAAAATCACCGGAGTATAACTTTGACATGTACAAGAATTCTCCGATATACCTCGAGTTTAACTACCGATTCACTCACGGTTCATCCGATCAGGCCCTGATTTCCATTTCCGATTTCATTTATGGTATTGATTATTATCCCTCCTTCGAGCCGGTTGCAGACGGCCAGTGGCACACTGCATCTTTGAAATTCTTCCCGAATACCTATCCGTACTACGACATCGAGCACAACAAACTCACTCTGGAATTCTTCACAATGCATTTCTTCTTCTATGAAAATGGCGATAGTTTTCAGGTGGATAATATTAAGTTATTCAGGGCCACGAGTCCTTATGTGGCGGATACAGACAAAGATGGGCTTAATGACGGCTGGAATGACGCAAATGGGAATCTTCAGTGGGATGCTGGCGAGGCCTTCGGGGAGGTTGGAGACCCGAATAACAATTATGCTGGCGGGTATGGAACGAGCCCTGTTCTTCAGGATACGGACGGAGATGGATTAATGGATAAACAGGAGCTTGATGGTTGGTATATCTATTCTATAAATAGTTTGGACGATCTTGAAAATATTATGAAAGCTGTAAACACCACAAATGGAATGAACATCAAAGACTATATGGAAATCAGGCACAAAACCTCTGACCCCACCAGATGGGATACTGATGGGGATAAATTGAGAGATGGATTGGAATATGAGTTGAGCGCAGACCCACAAGATGAAGACACAGACAACGACGAAGTAAGTGACTACGACGAGTATCTCTCGGGCACAAGCCCAACGATGATAGATTTGGAGGGGCCGACGGGGAGCATAAGTTATGAGAAAAAAAGTGGAGAATTCGGCGTACATTGGTATTGGAATCTGTATGATGTGAATGGAATAGATTCTATATGGTTTTACAAAGACGGGACACTGATATCAAATAAAAGTGTAAGCAGCGATTTAACTAGCGGGAGCAAATATCTTTCATTTGACGCCGGAGATGTCTTTGATGGAGCGACTTTTCTATTTGTATGCAAGGATACGCTAGGCAATGCTAGAATTACCAGTTTTCATGTAGATTCAATGTTTGAGGTGGTTTCATGTGGTCTTGCAAGTTTAATATATAAATATTCTGGGAATGCCTATGAAGCAGGACAGTTGATGGGAACAATAAAGTCATTTCAGGACACTGGTGCGAGTATAGCTAATATGTTCGATCCTTCAAAATGGAGTGAATTAGTGGAAGGTTTTTCACATATAGGTACAATGATACGGGAAGAAGGGCTGAATGGAGTATGGGATGCGTTGAGCGGTATATATGAAGGGGTGCTTGATGAGTATGTGAATGATGCTAATACAATAGGCGCGGATCCAAATAGCACGGGATTTAAGATAGGCTGGACGACGGGATATATTGGCGGTATGATACTTCTCACAATTGTGGGTGCAGAGGTTGGAAGTGAAGTTATGGCAGTGTTCAGAGGTGTGACAGGTAGTTTTATGACCACTCTCGAAAATGCTGGTTCAAAGTTGGCGGAATTTACTATAAACCTCGGAATGAAACTGACAGATTTTTTGGAGATGTGGAGAGGGCTGGGAATGACGAGAAGACTTGTACTGATCTCTGCAGCGTTCGGAGCAGCATATGGTGCTGCAGAGATATGGCCTGATATTTTTGGCCCTCTTTTCGACAGAGGATTCGGATACGCTATGCTAACAATGAGTATGAAAGGTACCCTAGACCAATTTGGAATTGGAAAAGAACTGATAGATAGCGAAGTTGAAAGAGGAGCAGTTGGACTGATAAAACATGCAGGAATTGACGAATTCGAAACTGCTGCTAAGAGTTCTAAAACTCTCCTCAACGAAGAGAAGCGTGTTGTATTCCTTAGAGCTCTTGGCAGGGCAGTAGTTGGAGAGACAGATATGGCAGATAGGTATTTCCTTGAGAAAACGATGAAATACATAAAATACTGGGATGGCAACCCCATAGATGCGGAAGAGCACACGGTGGTAAAGTTTTTCAAGGCGAGGGGAGTAACCACGAAGGTGAGTGGGCATTCAATAGAGGACTTTGCGGTGCTGAAGGAAGGAGAGCACTATGGGCCACACAGCGGCTGGGGCAGGAAGCATATCTGGGAAGAGGAGTTGAGGGAAGGAAGGTTCCATAACTATTATTTAGAGCATGGGTATGGCGATCTAACAGGTGAGGCTCTGCAGAGAAAAATCTTGGAGGATATAGAGAAAGCGCTGAGGTATGGGAGCAAAGAAGTAGATTACGAAAAAGAGGTTATAATTTACGAGAACAATGGTATAAAAGTGTTTGTTTCCATCAAGGACGAGAATATGGGAAGTATCCAAACTGCAAGACCAGCATTACACGGGTGATCAAAATGGTGGTATACAAAGGTAAATTAATAAAGGTAGAACCTGTATATGGAGAAGCAGAGGGACAGATAATTGAGATGTGGGCAACATTTGAAGTCGAAGGCCATAAAATTGAAGTATTCTTAGACAATTTTTATGTGATTCCTAAAAAAGATTTATTGGAGAGGGCTGAGAAACATTTTAATTTAAATTTAGTTTTAATGACCTACAACATCCACCGAATCAACATAGAGGAGAAGATTCTGAAGCAGATAAGCACGTTTCCGAAAGATCCGCTATATTTTGTAATGGGTGATGTGACGAGGATCCTTGGAAAAAGGTATGAGGAGATAGAGGGAAAGAAGAGATTACGGGTAAGGATTGAGATAGATTGCGGGATAAGACTAGAGACAGAGACAGGAGCGTGGGGAGTTGAGAGATTAAAAGAAGGAGACTATGTGGCGATAATAGGGAAGATGTTTGGAGAGATAGTGAGAAAATGATTACAGCAGCCGATGTAGAGGCTAGCCATTCAGGACACATTAAGGATTTTCTTGGTGCTATAGATGACTTTGCGGTGCTGAAGGAAGGAGAGCATTATGGTCCGCACAGCGGCTGGGGCAGGAAGCACATATGGGAGGAAGAATTAAGAACGGGAAGATTTTACAACTATTATGCAGGTAAATACACAGGTGAGGCATTGCAGGGTAAAATCATGGAAGACATAGAGAAAGCGCTGAGGGAAGGTGATAGAGTGGTTATTGATGATGTGACGGTTGAATTTAGATGGGGAGAGATTAGGGTAAGAGTATCAGTGAGTGAAAATAACATGGGAAGTATCCAGACAGCATTTCCTAAGACAAGAGGGTGATAGAATGGTCATATATAGAGCAAAGGTAGTACGAGTGGAACCGGTATATGGTGAAGATAACACACCTATAGAAGCATGGGTGGTATTTGAAGTGGAAGGATTTAAAATAGAGACATTTCATACAGGAATCCCAGTTGCACCGGAATTGGGGAAAATTTACAATGTAGACCTCAGTTTAATGACCTACAACATCCACCGAATCAACATAGAGGAGAAGATACTGAAGCAGATAAGCACATTTCCTAAGGATCCGTTGTATTTCTTGATGGGAGAGGTTACAAAGACATGGGACAAGAAGTATGAGAAGTACAGGGGTGATGAAAGTTGGACATTGAGGATAGAGGTTGATTGTGGTTTGAGAATAGACACGAAGGTTTGGGGATGGGATGCAGAAGAGATGAAAAGGGGAGACTATGTGGCGATCATGGGAAAGATGTTCGGGGAGATAGTGTGAGGGAATGATCAGAGTATCCAGTGTAAATGGTAGTTATGGTTGGTCCATTAAAGATTTTCTGGGCGTTTTAGAGAACTTTGCGGGCCTCATAAAGAAGGACGAGGGTCCGCAGCAGCCGGTACAGAACCAGTATAACCCGCAATACCAGCAGCAACAGCCGTACCAGCAGCCTGCACCTGCACAGCCGGAGTACTACCAGTCACAGGAGCAGGAGAATCAGGGGCCGCCGAGATTCTGAAACCCTTTTTTCCTTTTTAATAACTCCATATTGGCCTTGAAAAACGGGATGAAGATCTCGTATATCGTAGGCAATTACACACCAAATCAGCAGCACCAGAATTCTTAAATAGCACCTTACCGATAGGCCTTCAGTGGTTTCATGGTATGGGCAAGAAGTATCATTGGGAGTATTGGAAAAAGAGTAAAATCACCACGCTCCAAATTACTGGCCGTTTTTTCTGTCTTTTTAATGACGGCCACTGCGTTCGGAGTGTTTGTATCCGGTTCGCCTCCCACAGCGATCTTAACCCCATCGGAGATTACAATTTCTCCGGAAGAACCGGTTACCTTCGATGCGAGCGGAAGCACGAGAAACGGCCTTATTTACACATGGCATTTTCACGACGGTTCCGCTACGGAATCCGGGAGTGATTTAAGCAGTATAGAGCATACTTTTTCCAGCGAGGGGATATACTACATTACTTTATTTGTAAATTCGTCGGACAACGGCAAAATGGATATTGCCACCTCCAAAGTCATCGTTAGGAATCTCGCGCCTGTTATTGTTCTGAATCAGGATTCGTTCACGGCTGATGAGGATGAAAAAATCACCTTCGACGCCTCGTCTTCATACGACCCTGACGGCTCAATTGTCTCCTATGATTGGGATTTCGGCGACGGTTACGGCGGATACGGAGATACGGCCAATCATGCCTATGCGGAGAGCGGAACATACATCGTGAATCTCACGGTTAAGGACAATCTCGGCAAACTTTCTTTTAAAGACATACCGGTTACAATAGAGAATCCTGCACCTGCCGCGGATGCGGGTGGGCCGTCCCCGGTCAGTGAAGGTAAGGCTGCTTTCTTTGACGCATCCGCTTCTACCGACACACCTTCCGACATTCTTGGCCTCAGATACCTTTGGGACAGCGGTTATCATGGAAAGAAGGCGATGGGGTTCTATGCCGACGATGGAACATATCATCCTTCGGTAACGGTTACGGATGATGACAATGCCGTGGATTCCTCCGCTGCAGTAGTAAATGTTGGGAACACGGCCCCAAGGGTTGCGGTGGACGGGGCCTACATAAAGGGAAATCTCACCCTGAGACTGGCCGGTGAAAAGTACCACAATGTCGAACTCTGGCTCTATGAATCCGGAGTATTCCGCGGGTATCTCAATGTTACCCGTGATGTCTGTAAGCCCCAGGAGGCCACCATAGAGAATATAACATTCAATCTTGCCGAGAACTGGGAGGTTCGAACGCTTTATACCCCCGATGACGACCCCGTGAACGGCAATAAGAACGGTGCGAGTTCCGCATGGATAATCCTTGAGTTCGAGAACGGAGCGTACAGGAAGATACACCACACATTCAATGTCCGGCACTCGGAGACATACGGGTGGAATTTTACACTTAACCCCTACTTCTTCACCGCACCGGATGAATGCACACGAGGGGGCCACGGACACGGCGGTGGCTCTCATGATAACGGAACCTGCGGGGACTGCGAGCATCATGGGAATCCAGCGGTTCATTTCTCATATAACCTCTATGATGCGGGTGCGGATGACCTCATTGCGAACTGGAGTTTTGCCGATTCATATTACGAAGAGAGATTCAACGCATCCGGTTTCCCGAACTTCGTTACCGCCGAACTGAATTATATGCCTGAGTTCATGGGGAATATAACAGTCAATGTAACCGACGATGACGGAGCGCTCACAACCCTTAACCTGAATATCACGGACGGAATGCTGGCAAATCTCGCGCCAAGGGTTGATGCGGGCCCGGAGATTTCCGGGTTTGAGGATTTGCCCGCTCTGTTCACAGGGAATGCCAGCGATTCCATAGGGGAGACAAATCTCAGTTATACATGGGATTTCGGAGACGGCGCAACAGCAAACGGCGAAACGGTTGAGCACACATATCAGTTCTCGGCCGATTATCCGGTTTTACTCGTTGTTGATTCTCACGGCTCGGAAGGCTTTGACCTGACTTGGAGCCATATAGACAATCTGCCGCCCGTGGCCGACTTCTTGCACACTTCTCAGATGGACGAGGACTCGCCTGCCCTCTTCAATGCTTCTTTAAGTTCCGATACTCCCGGCGATGAGCCGTATCTGGAATACAGATGGGACTTCGGAGACGGCTCCGTGGGTTATGGCATTATCGCAGAGCATGTTTACAGTTTCGAAGGGACATACACGGTGAACCTCACCGTCACGGACGATGACGGTGCTGTCACGTACATGCAAAAGGAGATAACCATATCGAACAGACCTCCTCAGGCATACGCAGGCCCCGACCTGATGGTATACGGCCCTGCGACGGAGATAACATTCAGCGGAACCGGAACCGACACATTCTCCGACCGCAGCACTCTGAGCTATTCATGGAACTTCGGCGACGGCGGGAGCGCAAACGGCGCAGCTGTCAGGCACACCTATACAACCTCCGGTACATACACGGTTTATCTGACCGTAAAAGATGACGACGGGGCCACTGCCAGCGACTCCCTTATCATAAATGTGGGACTTGATTCCGATAACGACTCTCTCACGAACGAGATTGAGGCCGGAGAGGGAACGAACCCGCAGAAGTGGGATTCAGACCACGATTATGTGGCCGATTACTGGGAGATATACGACTACGCTACTGACCCGACAAAATACGACTCGGACGACGACGGAGCGCCGGACTGGTTCGAAATATCGTACATGGGTTATAACGCTGACACTGACGGGGACGGCCTCAAGAACCCGCGGGACTGGGATTCCGACGGCGACCTGATACCGGACGGAAAAGAGATAGATATAAACCCGACAACGGATGATATTGAGATAATAACCAACCCTCTCGTTTACAACGATTTCGACGATGATAAGACAGAGATTGAGCAGGGAATTAAGCGGGACGCCCTCGGAGTGAGCGACGACAATATGGCCAGTGTTGTGGTGGATTACAATACGGCCAGCACAGAGGTCCCGCAGGTAAGAAAGATAGGCGAGCAGGCATACAGCGTAACATCCTCCATCTCCACGGGCCTGAAGGCCGAGATACGCATAAAACCGTCCGATTCCACCATGCAGGCCCTTCGCAACGACCCCTACCTCTACAGGATGTACTATTTCGACACCTCCGTAAACGAATGGAAACTGGCCGATTATACGGATGTGAATCTTGATGATGGGTATGTCTGGGGAGTTACGGAGCACTTCACGGATTTCAGCGTGAAGGCCACAAGCACACGGGACAGCGACGGGGACGGCCTGACAGATTACTACGAGTTCACGCACAGATACACGGTTAAGGAATACCCCTGCCATTTTGACCCTGCTTGGGAGGGCTGGGCCCCTGCTGGCGGCCTCCCAGCATGGTCTCTTTCTGCCAGTGCAGACCCGAGCCATTTGCTTTTCTGGAAAGCCAGCGGGAACACGGCCAGTTCATTTGAGATGATGACCTCCCCGTATTTCAACCTTGAGATGACCCGATTATCTCCTCTCTATCTGGAATTTGACTACAGGTATTCGGTGGCCGATACATCCGTTTCCTACACTTCGCTCAACGAGTATGTTCCGGTTCTCGGTAATTACCATAACCTCCCGTTCGAGCCGGAGAATGACGGCCAGTGGCA
>JAJSAE010000027.1 GCA_024281315.1 archaeon
GGGGGGGGGGCGGAGGAGGTGAAGGAAGGGGGGGCGGAACAACTGGGGGATTCGATGGCGGTCGGTTGGCATCAGGTTTGAGCGGCTCATGAGGATTAGAGGCCTCAACATTAGAGATAAGAAGAACGAATAGAACCAATAAAGATATAAATATGATTGAGCTCCTTCTTGTATTTTTTCTGGTCATATAGTTCGCCACACAGTTGTATGGGGGTGCACATGTGCTTCCGCTATATAATCCTTATCATCCTGATGCGGTGTTGTAGGACCCCCAATCCAGTTTATAGTATCCCCTTTTGTTTACGCAAGGTCCCCGGCCCTTTTGTCTCCATTTGGCGGCCATAATACATCCTCTTTACTGCTTGTGAAAGGGTTTCTCACTCCCTTTATGTACTCTTTGATATCCGTGACAAACTTTATTTACTCCAATAGATTACATCATCCGAATGAAAGAAGACGCACTGAAAAGAGGTGAGAGAGTCGCTCTCTACGGCACCATATTCACAGCGGTGCTTGCTGCAATAAAGTACAGTGCGGGAGAGGTCAGCGGAAATGTGTCTCTTAAAGCGGATGCCATACACACATCCGCCAATCTTCTTACCATTGCGGCGGCGTACTTCGGCCTGCACATTGCAAAAAGAGGGGAGAACGAGCGCTTTCCGTACGGATATTACAAGGCGGAAACCATCACCACACTCTTTATTTCATTCGTTATCATCGCGCTCGGTGCGGATGTGGGTTATGAAGCATATACGCATATCGGAGGGTCGCCGACACTTCAGTACGGTTACCTTGCCATGGGAGCCGCCCTGTTCGCCAGCATCGGAGCGTTTCTCATATATTTATACGAAGCAAAGGCGGGAAAGGAATTGAACTCGCAGTCCCTCCTGGTGAATGCCAAGGAATCACTGGCCGATACGGTGAGTTCTCTCGTAGTCTTTGCATCTGTAATTCTGTCCTACTTCGAAATCCCGTACCTGCCGGCAATAATCGGACTCATAATAGCGGCCATGGTCATCGGCATAGGAATAAGTGCGGCGAAGAACAGCATACTGGTACTCATGGATTCCGGAATGGACCCAAATCTCCTGAGGGACATCAGAGAGAGCATATATGGTGTCAGAGGGGTGCTGGATATAAGAACCATGAAACTGAGACGCTCCGGCCCGTTCGTTATTGCGGAAGCCACCATTGGCATTTCGGCGGACCTGAGGCTGGATGATGCTTATTTAATCGCAAAAAGCGCGGAAGATGCGGTAAAGAACGAGTTCCCGGAGGTCATTGCCGTGC
Source organism: archaeon (assembly GCA_024281315.1). GTDB lineage: Archaea > Thermoplasmatota > Thermoplasmata > JAJSAE01 > JAJSAE01 > JAJSAE01. Next base: position 1,291 of record JAJSAE010000027.1, read on the forward strand.
ACCTTCAGATGGTTCCGGCCGAAATGGGACGGACACGAGTGGCGGTTCCGGTGATTTCCAACGAGGGAAACCCTGAAATCAGCCCGAATATATGCAGTGCACCCTATTTCTACCTTGCAACCATGAGAACGGACGGAAAGGGGGAGATAATCGAGGAGGGATTCATAAGGAGTCCGCCAGTAAAAGACGAGTATCTGGCCGGCCCGGCTAATGTCCATATTCTCATAAAGAACGGAGTTGATGTTCTGCTCACCGGAAAAATAGACGAAAGAATTCTGGAGAGCATAACGGAGGCAGGTATCTCGGTCTATCGCACGGAAAAGAGAACGATAAAAGAGGCCATGCAGGAGTATTTTGAGGGGAAAAGAGAGACCATGAAGTAGGGGGGCATCTGGGAAACAACGCTCGGCATATTCCTTGGGGATTTTCCTATCGTTTAGCTTTGTTCTCCCAATATGTAAAGGAGTCTTATGCAAAATAAACGACAGTGAGTTTTGAGCATCTATGGCAAAAGAGACGGCTGTTACATAAATAATTTCCACACTCTACAACCGAACCCCATCCCCAAAAGATTTAAAAGCCTTCGGTATTCTGGGTTGCAGGCCTACTATTATGCGAGGATAGCCCAGCCCGGCAAGGCGACGGATTGCTAATCCGTTGGGAGTAATCCCACGGGGGTTCAAATCCCCCTCCTCGCGCCAGCTTCCTTCCTATCTTGAGTACGGTTATTTTTTATGGGTTAATCTGGCCACACAATAGACAGTTTCTTCCCTCTTTAAACTTTGGCGAAATAATTCCCGTACTCCACAACACCGCACTATAACAGAAAGCTATAAATACGAGCAAGCAGAAGATTAATACACTGCTGTTTCCGGAGAAATTACGCGGCTAGAAGTAAAGAATTAGAGACAGAAAGAGGATGAGAAAATGAACAGATACGGACCTGCCGGCATACCACTTTCCTCAAAGGGGAGAACAATAAAGGATGGGATTGAAGATGTACACATGATGGGGCTCAATGCCATAGAGATTCAGATGATACGGAATTTCGTGGAACAAAGGCCACCGGAAGACTTCGAAGTGGGAATGAGACCGGAGGAGGTCCGGAGTTCTTTTATTGTTGAGGTGGGGAAACCTGCCGGGGACGATTATATATACACATCCACGGGAAAAGAGGTCATAGATGAAGATGATCTTCTGACGGTGCTTCATGTTCCCAGCGTTGGGATAAACTACATGGAACTTAGGGCCATGGGAAAACTTGCCCGCATACTTGATGTAAGGGTTGCCGTGCACAGCCAGTATTACATAGACCTGATATGTGACGAAGAGATAACATACAGAAGTCTGGATAACATAATGTGGAGCGGCGTGGTGGCAAGAGAGATAGGAGCGGAGCTCGTTATCACCCATCTCGGCCCTTACGGAGACATCAAAAAGAAAGAAGCGATGAGAAGAGTTAAGAAGAATCTGCAGGCTATTGTGCAGCGCTTCAGAGAAAATGGCATAACCGCCATTATAGGGGTTGAAACGAGCGGAAAGCAGGAGTTAGTCGGCACGGTGAACGAAGTTATAGCCATTGCCAGAGATGTTAACGGTGTGGTTCCTCTTCTGAATTATTCACACATCCACTCCAGAGAGGACGGAAGTCTTAAAACGCCCGAAGACTTCAAAAAGCTCTTTCAAAAGATAAGAAAATACACTGGAACAGAGATTTACGGCCACTTTTCTGGGGTTGAGTACGACAAAGGAAACGAAACAAGGGCCACTCCCATAAAAAAAGGCGACCTGAAGTTCGAACCGCTAGCCGAAGCCATGCTCGAAAGTGAGGAAGATTTTGTGCTCATATGCGATTCGCCCCTTCTCGAACACGATGCGATGTACATGAAGGTCATCACCGAAAGGACACTGAGCAAGAAGATTGCAAAGGAGAGGAGAGAGAGGGAAAAACTGGCACTTGAGCATGAGAAAGAGGAAGAGGAGAGGAAGAAACGGGAAGCGGAGGCCGCAAAAGAGGCAGAGAAGAAGAAAAGGGAGGAGGAGAAAAATGCCACTACTCTCGCAAAGGAAGAAAAGAAGGAAGATGAGATAACAGAGAAGAAAACGCAGAAAAAAGCCGCCTCCGAACCCAGTGGAAAAAAGCCGGCAAAGAAGGATGGTAAGGGAGAGAAAAACGAAAGCTCTGTAAAAACTAAAAAGAAGGAAGAGAAAAAGGAAGCGGGGAAGAAGGAATCACCGAAGGCAGCAAAGAAGAGTGAGGGGGAGAGTAAGGAAAAGAAAGAGAAGGCTGCTTCAGAATCTCCCGATAAAAAGGACAAGAAAGCAAAAAATGGGAAAAAATCTCCTACAAAAAAGAAAACGCCAAAGAAGGAAAAGTGATGAAATGCCGGAAATAGATGAACTCACGCAGCTGCTTGATGCGATAAAAGCCACGCTTCAGAACGGCTCAAACGGAAGCGACTCAAGGAGCAAAGGCGAGAAGAGAGAGGGGCCGATAGAGCAGATGGTAAACTGCATCCTTACGGCGCCTAACATATTTGTCTACGGCGTAGGGCGCTCCGGGCTGGTGGGAAAGGCATTTGCCATGCGGCTGGTGCAGATGGGATTCCAGACCTTCTTCATCGGGGAAACCATAACACCCATTGTCAAAAAAGGGGATGTTGTAATTGTCATATCAAACACCGGCCAGACCATGTCGGCGGTACAGACTGCAAACATATCGGGGAGAGTGGGGGCGAAGATTGTTGCCGTTACCGGAAATTCCCAGTCCAAACTGGGACATGCGGCGGACATCATTATCCCCATTGAACTCGTAAGGGATAGAAACAGGAGGGAGTATGCTCCTTTGGGAACACTTTTCGAGGATGCCACACTCATCCTGCTTGACAGCGTGGTTGCCGTAATAATGAAGAGAACGGGACAGAGCGAGAAGGATATGAAGCAGAGACACTCCATTATGGTATGAGACCTAATCATCCCAGCAGACATCCGTTCTTAACCGGATACGCCGCATTATTTTATACACCCTTTCTCCGAAGAACAGAGTAAAGTAGAAGTTCCCTGCCGCATGCAGAATGTTGAATATCATACCGGATAGAAGAACTGCAAGATAGGTATAAAGTCCGGGCGGGAAGAACATCAGGAATGTGGAGGTGTCCATTATGAGGCCGTACATTATACCGAAAAGAGCGGAGACCACCGCAGCGGTCTTTACATTCAGATGCACACCTTCATCCCCCTTTCTCAGAAGCAGAGGCCGAAGATAGGAAGATATGGCACCCACAAGGCCCCATGCCAGCATCTGCCAGATTGTCCAGTATCCCTGACCCAAAAATATATTGGATATCGCTGCGGTCATTACCCCCACAAGAAAGCCGCTCTCCGCCCCGAAGGCAAGGCCCGTCATCATTATAAGAAATGTGCAGGGCTGTATATTCGGAAGAGGCGCAAACGGAATCCGGGACACTCCGATAAGTGCTCCGAGAACGGAGACAAGGACAACCCTTCTGGAATCCATTGCCCCCATTTCGAATCGGATTATGACATAGAGTACAGGCAGAGCAGCCAGTAACACGGACATCAGAGGAGTAATATCAGCCGTTGTACCGCCCCCTGCATATCAGTTCCCCGTTCCTTAATTCATATATGTTGGCAGAGAGAAGGCGGAGAAGTTCGGTATCATGACTGGCCACAATCGCACCCTTTCCCTCCCTCAATTCCCCCGACAGATAGTTTACAAGGGCCAGCCTCTTTGCGGGGTCCATTCCGCGTGTGGGCTCGTCGAGAAGGATTAGCCTCTGTCCCGACACAAGAACGGAGGCCAGTGCGGCCCTCTCCTTTTCGCCCGTGCTGAGGTCCCTCGGATTGGTATATCTGTATTTCGTAAGGAACAGGCGATCCAGTATCTCAAGCGTTCTTCTGTCCGCATCATTTTCCTTAAAATTTCTCAGTGAGAATGTGATCTCTTCCTCAAGGGTATCATGAAACAGATAGACACCGGGATACTGGCCGAGATAGGCGATATAACGGGCACGGGAGGCGGGAGAAAGTTCATTCATAACCTTCATTTCGTTTCCGGTATTCACTTTCACAACCCCCTCTGTTTTCACCCTTGGCAGGCCCATTATACCTTTGAGTAATGTGCTCTTTCCGGAACCGTTTATCCCTGTGAGGCCGATGACCTCGCCTGCACGGAGACTTATATTTATGTTATTGATCACAGGGCTGTCCCCGCCAACCGTATTGACCGTATTGTTATAGGAGGCGGAAAAACCGGAAATTTCCAGAAGAGGGCTGTTATCCACAGTATATAACGGAATCGCTTCTCTCTTTTTAAAAATGTAGTTCATGCACGCACAGTCCGACTCCGCCCCGTGCTCCATGCAGAATTCCCTGCTTCCCTTCTCTTTTCCGTGGGTCGAGAGGAGGAGCGTTACGCCTTCCTTGTTTAGCCCCCTTAATAGTCTCATGAGATCATCTGCGATGGTATTATCGAGTTGTGACGCGGGTTCGTCAAGAAGAACATACTTCGGTCCGGGCGCGAGGATGCTGGCAAGAAGAACTCTCTGCTTTTCCCCGCCGGAAATCTCCGTAGTTCTGCGCTCCAGAAGATGGGATATGCCGAGAGCGTCGGCCCAGTACTCTATTCTTCTCAGTATTTCGCTCCTCCCGAAGTTTAGATTCTCCATGGCAAAGGCAATCTCCTGCTTTACCGACGACATGACAATCTGATTCTCCGGGTCCTGAAAGAGTAGACCCACCGTTTTTCTTATACGCTCGACATCGTATCTTGTGCTCAATCCATCCACGGTTACATCACCGGATATGTGTCCCCCGTAGAAATGAGGGACTATTCCGTTCACAGAGCGAAGAAGCGTTGTTTTGCCCGAACCGGAAAGCCCTCGTATGATAAGAAAATCGCCTTCCTGCACGGAGAGATTCAGACCGTTTATGGCCGCTTCCCTTCCTTCTGGATAGCGGTAAGTAAGGGATTTTACCTCTATCATCGTTCACCTCCTGCAATCACAGACAGATAAAGCAGAATTGAAATAAGAGCGGCAGGGGAAAGACCGATGTCAGGAAAATCAGCAAGTAATAGAGGAAAAGTCCAGGGAGCGATAAAAATCCATGAAAGCATGAGAAAGAGAGCGATTGTCTGAAATGCTAGAAGAAGTTTTTCAAAGCGAAAGAGAGGTCTGTGAAAAGCGGGCACAACCCCTTTTCTTCCGGAGAAAGAGCGGGACTCCATGGATTCGGCCACACTGAGCCCTCTCTCAAGAGAGCCGGTAAGCAGGGGAAGGAGTAGCAGCCCCCTGTTCCTGATCTTCTCGATTCTGCCGCCGGCATCCATTTCGACCCCGCGCACCCTCATAATGTCCTCTATTTCCGCCTCGTCCTCTGCGATAAGAGGGTAAAGACGGCTCCCCATGGCAACGGCAAGCATTACCTTCGAACCGGAGGTTGCGTTGAGTATCTCATCGGGATTGACCACCAGTGAGAGGATGAGGAAGGAGCCGATTGATACCAGAAGGCGGAGAATAAGCGGTATGGAGGCCATCACGGGTTCCACGGGAATCGATATGCCGTAGATATTCCACCATGTGTTTTTCGGAAGGATGATAAGGTCTATGATAAGTATGCTGAGGGAGAGGTAAAGGGCGAAACGCATCACGGAGGCCCAGTTCCTCAGGATTTTCGCAAATGCGGCAACAATAACGGTCACCATCAGCAGGAGGCACATATACCAAATGTTCGCAGTTACAAGAGAGGCCGAGAATACGGAAAGCACAAAGGCTGTTATGACATACGGATGAAGCGAGTGGATTCGGCTGCCGGTATCTCTGTAAATAGGAAGCATCATACACCTCTGGAATTCCGGGCAACAGATGATGAAAAAGACCAGACAACGATGTCATCATGGGCAAGAGCATAGGAATCGGAGGAAACTGAGGCATACACGCCATTGACCCAGTACTGCCAGTATGCCCCGCCATCCCCATTATTATATCCATTTACGGAAACAACCAGTTTTCCGTAGGAGTAATTTTCGTAACTGAAACTCCACCCCGCAATGTCAGATGCGTTTTTGAGGGCCTCAAACGGATTCTCGGCGGAGAGATTATGAAAGATAACCGTGGAGGAGTTCCCTGTTTTCTGCATCCACACGCCATCATTAAGAAACCATTCCTCGGGTTCCGATGCATCTCTACCTCCAAAGTTCACGGTAAGAGTTATCCGTGGAGCATCTTTATCAATATGTCCGTTTTGCAGAGGATTGAACCCTGCGAGGAAAAGGATGAGGAGAGCGAAGATAACAAAGCCGACAGCGGCGAAGCCCAGCTCCTTCTTTCCTCCCCTTTCCATGCCTTTACCTCCGCTTCAGTACAATCACCGCCAGCAGAATACCGACAACCGCTATGACGACGATTCCCACGGCCATGTAGATGTACACATCCATGTTAAGGCCGGTCAGCGGTTCATCGGTACCGTTCCCGGTGCTGTTTCCGTCCGAAACTCCAGAATCGTTTGCACCGCCATCAGAAAAAGCAACCGCGTGCGTGTATATGTAAAGAGAGCCGGTATCCGCTCCCATGACCAGCTGGTCTTCAGCCGGCACTGGAGACGAGAGAACATAGGAACCGCCGGTTATGGCGTCATTCCAGCGAATAGCCCCGTCCGCCGTGTCCAGTGCGTACAGTGTACTGTTGTCCTCCGAAGTTACCGCATATATAGTGTCCCCCGCCACAATTGGAGATGCTTTCAGAGGCCCCCCAAGGTCCTTTTCCCAGACCCTGTTTCCATCTTTATTAAGACAGAGAAGGCTGTTTCCGGCAGCGGCATAGATGTTATTACCGTCGTGGGCCGGTGATGAGGTGGCAGGGCCGGTTTCCGCCGTCCAGAGAATGCTTCCGTCCGTTTTCGAGAGGGCAGCTATGTTGCCGCTAACCGCTGCATATCCGCTGTAAACCGAGGATGTTACTATGAGCATGTCGCCTGCCACAACCGCACTGCCCCGTATCTTCCCACCTACGCTGGCGTTCCAGACCTCCCCGCCGCTGGTATTAACAGCATAGAGAACACCGGCATCATTTCCGATGAAGATGTTCTGGCCGTCTGTGGTGGGTGTGGCCGCATAGATGGAAACGGTGGTGTTGAACCTCCAGTTCATGGTCCCGTTCATGGCCACAGAGTAGAGGTATCCGTCTCCCGAACCGACATATACGGAGCCTCCATAATACATAGGACTGCCGGTTATTCCGGTGAATGAGGGAGATGTACCAAATGTCCATTCCTCGCTCCCGTCCTCCGCATCGAAGGAATACAGTTTTCCGTCTGTAGAGCCCACGATAACCATTCCGTCGGCATATAGTGATGTTGATGTCTGCCATCCCGCACCCCCGATGTCGCTCTTCCAGAGGATATTATAATCCCGGTCCATGCAGAACACCTGCGGGCTGCTGTCGTATGAATACGAGGTCCAGTTGTAGAGACCGGAGGTCACCCCGATTATCTTACCATCCGCATATATGACGCTGGAGTCGATGAAGCCGTTGTTCATTGGAATCTCCGTTCTGTTCACAGGCCCCGCTATTCCGGCAATAGAAGAGTAACCGGGAGCGCCGGGGCCGTTCCTGTATGAAACCCATGGATGCATGTTCTCAGGGGTTGCAGCGGGGGAATCGCCGGGGTACCCTGCCACGAGGCTCCATGCAATTGCCCCTTTATCAACGGCCACACTGTCCGCACCGGAAGTAGAGAGTTCCCACGAAAAAGACGAGGAGTTCCAGAGCCAGAAGTGCCACCACGGCCCGGGCCATGCCCCCTCCCGGCCGCCGATGGAGTTCACCATCACGCCGTATGAACTGGTGCTGTAATTGATATCGATGCCCGCACTCTCGCAGGCCGCAAGGGTCATGTTAAAGGCGCTCCCTGTTTCATTCGATTCGAGCCAGACGGATCTGCCGTCCCCGTAGTCAATGAGGACCGGCACAGATGTTTCTTCTCCCATTACTGCATGGGGCGCAAAGAGAACCGCCAGAAAGGCCAGTGCCAGTATTATAACTGCAATTTTTCTCATATTCTATCACCGTTTACCTGTATCGGTTGGATGTATCATCCAACTGGCGAGAGGAATGAAACGGGGTATAAAAAGGATTCGAAGGGCTCGCCAAATAAATCAGAGCAGAAAGTGAGCTAAAAAGGACAACTTTAAACCACCAGATTACATGTTAAATCCCAGAACATTTCAAGTTTTTTCACCTCACTCGCCCTGCTTACAACGATAGATTTATATATGGTTATGCAATCAATCTTAGTATGAGTGAAAGAATAGAAAAATTTGTTGATGAAGCAATTAAAAATAATGATATGGCTCTTATTGATGTCTTATGGACTTTATCATATTCTTGGAGTCCTGGTTATTACGATAATTATTCTGCTTATAGAAGAACTTTTAAAAATTGGTTTCTGCCAATTACTAAACAGAACCTACAGAAGAAGTATAATTTAAAGAACCCGGGAATAAAAGAAAAGATGAGGCTTTTTTATAGATTTCAAGATGACCTGCCTGAGTTTTTCTACCGAGAAAAAAATCAAGAGGAATTAAGGAAAATACTACTTGATAAGACCCCAAAAATCTTGGTCCAAAACCTCAGAAGCAATCTAAAAAATTTGTCTGATCTTGATAAGAATATTCTTTCATTTGTGATAGCCTATCCAATAAAAGGCAATTTTTGGCGTGGCGATATAGAAGGATATACAAAGATCTTTAATATTTTGTTCGAAGAAGAATTAACACGAGAAAAAGCCAATCCAAATAATAGAAGAGGGGTGAATAAAATAACTGGCGGAGCGATTCTAGAAATAGTTAATCCTAATGAAAAGTGGTCTAAGGTTCAGGCCTTAAATGACAGTTTTTGGCAATTCGGAGATGAACTGGTAAAGATGGGTGTTGGTTACTGGTATATTTTTATAAGCTCGAAAGGAAATGAACAGATAAGGTTTGTCATCCCAGATTTTATTTCTGAAGATATTGAGAATAATAAGGAATATTATCAGAAACATCTCCCATTAATTGATAGAGAAAGAATCAAGGAAATAAAAGATGATATAAAGCACGGCCTTGAAAATGATGAGACAATAGTTAGTAATCTGTCTGAGCGGGATATCGAAGATTTTTTAGTATCGCACCCAGAAAAGTTAGAAGAGGGTTTAGTAATGATAGATAGGCAATATAAAACACCCGATGATGTTGGTAGAATGGATATGCTATGCAGGGATAAAGATGGAAATTTTGTTGTCGTAGAGTTGAAAAAAGATAATGAAGGGCAGGATAAAGCAGTTGGTGAGATTCAAAGATATATGACTTCGGTCGAGAAAAATCTTGCTAAAAACGAAGAAGAGGTTAGGGGAATTATTGTAGTAAAAGAAGATAATGATAAACTAAAATATTCTATACATGGCTCAAGATTTCACATAGATATAAAAGCATTTAAGGGGATTTCACAATAGAAAATACTATTGAGTTTGAGTCGTATAAACACATGGTTGTATTGTTTTGGCGCTTCAAATCGAGAGGTGTGTCCCTCGGCCGTAACACCCGAAATCACAGAAGCGGTTACCGCACTCCTCCGACTGACCCTGGCCGAGGGTGTGCTGCTGGCCGTTGATCTTCAGTCATGGTCCGGTGTCGCACCGGCCTCGTGAAGGAACCCATTTGCCATGCAGCCTGCACATTGTGCAGGGGTGATAAACGCTCGGGAACTATTTAGAGGTTGCGGATAAAGTGGTGCAGAAGGAACACATCTGTGTACTTCCTGAAAACCTTTTATGCATCCCCGTGTTTCCACCTTTCATAAAAAACAAGGGAGCGATAGAATGAAGATAGAACTGCCATACGGAGAGAAGAAACTGACAGTCAGCGTTTCGGACAAGAATCTGGCCGGCGTAATCCTGCCCACCGATATATCGCCGGAGAAAGGAGCGAGGGATGCAATCGTTCAGGCACTGGAGCGGCCGATGGGCTCCCGCCCTCTGAACGAGATTGCAAAAGGAAGAAGGGATGCGGTCATAGTTGTGGACGACAACACCCGGCCCTGCCCCACATGGGAGATGATACCCCCTGTTCTTGATATACTGAACGGAGCAGGAATCCCCGATGAGAGGATAACCGTCATATTCGCAACCGGCACCCACAGAACCGTGAGAGATGATGAGGCGGAGCGGCTGTTAGGAAAAGAGGGTGCGTCACGGGTAAGATACATAAGCAACGACCCGCACGGAGAGGACTTCACATATGTGGGCACAACATCCAGAGGGACGGACATGGAGGTGAAGAACGCATACCTGAATGCAGACCTGAAGATACTCCTCGGAGATGTGGAAATCCACTACTTCGCAGGGTATGGAGGAGGAAGAAAGAGCATCCTGCCGGGCATATGCAGTTACAGAACGATTCAGGAGAACTACATCGCCAATTTCTTCAGCCACACCGCTGCTCCCGGAGTCCTTGACGGGAATCCGATGTATGAAAATATGACAGAGGCCGCAAGGCTCGCACCCCCGGATTTCACCCTCAATGTGGTTCAGAACAGCAGGCACGAGATTGTAGGGGCCTTTGCGGGAGATTTTGACATGGTCCTCAGAAAGGGCGCGAGGCTTATAGACCGTATGTATAAGGTGAAGGTGAAGGAGAGGGCGGACATCGTTATCGCGGCTGCCGACGGGAATCCGCACGACATCAACATGTATCAGGCCTACAAGGCCATTCATCTCTCTCTACCTGTGCTGAAGGATGGGGGGCGCATAATTCTGGTAGCCGCATGTCCGGACGGTATCGGAAGCAAAGCCTACGGGGAATGGCTGAAAAAATACGACACGCCGGAAGAGGTGGAGGCCGCACTGAGAAAAGAGTTCATCCCCGGCGGCCACAAGGTGTATTTCCAGTACAACGCTATAAAGAAGGCAAGGATAAGCATGGTAACCGAGATGACAAAAGAAACGGTGGAAAGCCTGCTGCGGTTCACATACGAGGAGAATGTGCAGGAAGCACTGGAAAAGGCTCTCGAGGAATACGGTGAAAAAAGCCGGGTTCTCGTGATACCGAGGGCCACCACGACACTGTCGGAGTGGATGGAATAGGTGAAATTAGTCCCGCTCCATCTTCTCCTCTTTCATAACCAGCGGCGTCCCGCACACAGGGCATCTCATGTTCTTGAGTGTCTGGCCCAGTTCGGCCAGCCCCTTCTCTATCTCCTCCATATTCTCCAGCGGAATGCCCTTCTTGCACATAACGCAGTAGGCCACTTTTCTTACAGCGGACGAATCTTCCATGTAGCCAATATAAGCAGAGAAGCATATAAAGTTAGCGGTCTTTTTGAAAGCGGGTGTAAGAGTTATATACCCGAAAATATTAGCAGGTGCCGTGCCGGGGTGACAGAGCGGCCATGTGGCGGACTGCAGATCCGTATACGGGAGTTCAAATCCCCCCCCCGGCCCCATAATATTCCTTATTTTAAGAAGAGCATCAGAATCATTGCATAACCGATTGCAGTCATGGCCAGCGACACGATTACAGCGATAATAAGCAGCCTTCTCCTATTCCTGAATATCTCTTCGTCCGGCGGCGGTGTATAATCGAGAATGTTATTTATGGTCATTGCGCTCTCCCTTGTCCTTTATCCTCTTCAGTCGAAATGTGTTCTCCCTCTCCATCTCCTCCAGCCTCAATTCGATAAAACGCTCGGCCTCCTGCAGTTCCGGTGTGACCTTGAATTCCAGAGCGTTGACCCTTCTCTTGGTCTTCTCAATCTCATCCAGAAGTTTCTTCATGCTCGTCTCAATCTCCGCCGCTCTTATGATGCTTTCCACCAGCTCCTCATACGCCTTTGCCGCATCGTTTATATAAGGAGAGGTCCCGATAAGGCCGTACCCTCTCTCATCCACCGGCGTTTTTATACTGTTGGCCCGTATCTGGGGCACCACAACTCCCATAAGATTTCTGGACTCCAGTTCAATCTCCGGGTGCTTGGTCAGGGCGAAGGAGGCGGATTTAACGGAGAACGACCCTTCTACCGCGGATGCAATGGCAATGCTTTCCTGCGCCGCCGCGTACTGCTTCGCAAGGGTGTCCCTCATCTCCCTTGCGCTGTCCAGAATGTTAAAGAATTCCAAAATAAGGCCATCTCTCTTCATTTTCAGGAGTTTATGGCCGCTTCTGGATATGGCAATCTTCTTCTTCACGCCGAGCAGTTCGGAGCGGGTCGGTTTTACATCTCTTACGGCCATTTTATCCCTCTGCTTCTTTACGCTGTCCTGGTCATGTGAGCAGGATGGTATTTCTCTATGAACTTGCGGTCTATTCTTGTCAGAGCCTCCTCCGGCAGATTGGTAACGAGTTCCCATGAGAGATTCAGGGTATCCTCTATGGAACGGCCCTCATTTACCCCCTGCCTGACAAATCTGTCCTCGAACAGGTCCGCAAATTCAAGGAATTTTCTGTCCCTCTCCGAAAGAGCGTCCTTTCCAACTATCGCCACAAGACCGCGCAGGTCCTTTCCCTCGGCATAGGCGGCATATAACTGGTCGGATATGGCTTTGTGGTCGTCTCTTGTCATGCCCAGCCCGATACCGGCGTTCATGAGTCTCGATAGGGAGGCGGAGACATTAATCGGCGGATAAATACCTCTCATATGAAGGCCTCTATCAGCAACAATCTGACCTTCGGTAATATAAGCGCTCAGGTCTGGAATGGGATGGGTGATGTCGTCACCGGGCATGGATAGAATCGGCACCTGTGTTATGGAACCCTTCTTCCCCTTTATTTTGCCTGCCCTCTCATAAAGGGTTGCAAGGTCGGTGTACATATAACCCGGATAGCCTCTTCTGCCGGGAACCTCCTCTCTGGCCGCACCGATCTGTCTCAATGCTTCGCAGTAGTTGGTCATATCAGTCAGAATAACAAGAACATGCATATCCAGTTCGAATGCAAGGTACTCGGCCGTGGTGAGCGCAAGCCTCGGAGTGATTATCCTCTCGATTGCCGCATCATCGGCAAGGTTAAGAAAGACAACCGCTCTCTGAAGTGCCCCGGTCCTCTCAAAGTCCTCCATAAAATGGTCCGCCTCCTCATGAGTGATGCCCATTGCCGCGAAGACCACGGCAAACTCCTCCTCCGTACCGGGCACCTTGGCCTGTCTGGCAATCTGGAGTGCAATGTCGTTGTGCGGGAGGCCGGAACCGGAGAATATCGGGAGTTTCTGCCCCCTCACCAGCGTATTCATGCCGTCTATCGTTGAGATGCCTGTCTGAATGAACTCCTTGGGCGATTCTCTGGCATAGGGATTGATAGCCGCACCGGTAATATCCAGTTTTTTCTCAGATATAATATCGGGCCCTCCGTCAAGCGGGGTGCCGGCACCAGAAAGAATCCTGCCTAGCATGTTGCGAGAGACCGGCATTTTCAGTGTTTCACCCAGAAATCTCACACGAGACGCCCTATCAATACCGGCAGTTCCCTCGAATATCTGGACGGCAACGAGATCCTTCGATGTGTCCAGCACTTGTCCTCTCTTCTGCGAGCCATCGGGAAGAATAATGCTTACAAGTTCACCGTACATCACTGGCTCTGTCTTCTCTACAAACACCAGCGGGCCGGCGATTTCGGTAATGGTTCTGTAATCCTTCATCATATCTCCTCCTTCAATCTTGCCATTTCGGCTGGGAGTTTGCGCATCATCATATCCAGAATAGTATCCACATTATCCTCGAACTTGGACCTTCCCAGCTCCGCCCTCATGGGTAGAGACGCAATGCTCTGGAGCGGGACGCCCCTCTTCATGGCCTCGGCCGCAGAGTCGGCAAACACCTTTATGGCCTTCATCATGGCAAACTGCCGCTTCAACGAAGTGTATGTATCGACGCTGTGGAACGCATTCTGCTGAAGGAAGAATTCCCGTATAAGTTTTGTAATCTCCAGGATTAACTGCTGGTCTTCCGGAAGCGCATCGGAGCCGACCAGCTGCACAATCTCCTGAAGTTCCGCCTCTTTTTGAAGGAGGCCCATGGCCCATCCCCTCAGGGATTCCCATTCCGGGTCCACATTCTCCTCATACCAGCTCTCCAGAGTGCCGCTGTAAAGAGAATATGAGCTGAGCCAGTTGATTGCCGGAAAGTGCCGCCTCTCCCTGAGCTTTGTGTCAAGAGCCCAGAAAACCTTCACGATTCTGAGGGTATTTTGAGTTACGGGCTCGCTGAAATCGCCCCCGGGCGGGGAGACCGCCCCGATAACAGTGATGGAGCCTCTGGAACCGTTAAAGCTGATTGTCCTGCCGGCTCTCTCGTAGAACTCGGATAGTTTTGATGCGAGATATGCGGGATAGCCCTCTTCTCCGGGCATCTCTTCCAGTCTGGACGAAATTTCCCTCATGGCCTCGGCCCATCTGGAGGTGGAATCCGCCATGAGCGATACATCGTAGCCCATATCCCTGTAGTACTCCCCCAGCGTCATACCGGTATAAACCGATGCTTCCCTCGCAGCCACAGGCATGTTGGATGTGTTGGCAATGAGAATGGTTCTGTTCATGAGCGGTTCGCCGTTTCTCGGGTCTTTGAGTTCCGGGAACTCGGTGAGAACCTCGGTCATCTCGTTCCCCCTCTCTCCGCAGCCCACATATACAACTATGTCGGCATCGCTCCACTTGGCCAGCTGCTGCTGTGTAACCGTTTTACCCGTCCCGAAACCGCCGGGAATGGCCGCCGTTCCTCCTTTGGCCAGTGGAAAGAGGGTGTCCAGAATTCTCTGTCCCGTTATGAGGGGTATGTCCGGCTTCAACCTCTGCTTCGAAGGCCTGGGCTGTCTTACCGGCCATGTGTGCATGGGCTTCAGTTCCGTTCCGTCGTCCAGCCTAACTATTGTTTCCTCCACGGTTTTTTCACCCGGAAACACCTCCGCAACGGTTCCGCTTATCTTCGGCGGCACCATGATTCTGTGCTCGAGTTCGTATTCCATTGTTGTGGCGATTACATCTCCGCCCCTCACCCTCTCGCCAACCTTGACTCCGATATGGATGGGCCACTTTCTCTCCCTGTCCAGAGCGTTTGCGGTAATCCCCCTCTCAATGAAATCTCCCTTCTTCTCCATAAGTACGGAGAGCGGCCTCTGGATGCCGTCGTAGATTCCGCTAAGGAGGCCGGGGCCCAGTTCCAGCACCAGCGGAGCCTTCGTATCAATTACTGGCTCACCCGGTTTAATACCCGTGGTATCCTCATAGACCTGTATAACGGACTTATCGCCCTCTATCTTGATTACCTCGCCCATCAACTTCTCATCCCCCACAAGAACCACATCGTACATTCTCGGGGAAATACCCGTAACCGTAACCACCGGACCGGCAACCCTGTATATCTCACCATTCTCACTCATAACATCACTCTCTTGATTAATTATCCTGATTTGTAAAGGTCAACGCCTATGGCTCTCTTGACCTTCTCCCTCAATTCGTCCTCTTCTCCGCCTATCGTGATAAACACCGGATGTATGCTCTCCAGCATTCTTGCTCTCAAACCCTGCGGCAGATGTTTTATCTCCCCGGCATGGATGACGATAATCCCTATTTTTTTGTTTGCCATCACATTCCGTATGGTTTCTTCCAAAATCTCCGAATTGGCCGCATATATGTTTCTGATTCCCGCAAGCCTGAAGCCAAGTACGAAGTCCTCACTGCCGACCGCTGCGATCTCCATCATAATACCAGCAACTCCTTAATCATGCCCTCGGACAGGCCGTTGTCCTTCCCTTTCACGATTATTCGGATAAAATCAACCTCCTTCTTCTTACGTATGATGAAGTCAATTACCGGCAGCACCGAAAGCGGATATGTGTGAGACAGCTTCTCCGATGTGCGCATGAGAAAACGGTCAAGTTCAATGGCTATGCGATGAGCGCCCTTATCTGTGGAAACGCCCCGCAGTTCATCTTTTAACCGCAACTTAATCTCTTCAAGCGCATCTTCCGCCCTCATCCATGAGATGTCATTCAGAGCTTCCATAGGTAGAATGGCACCCCCCCGGATCATGTAATTCATTATCTTCTCCGGTTTCATCCCTTCCAGTTTCAGTTTCATCAGATTCTTTGCGTTGACAACATCGATTTCTTTTCGAATGAAGAGACGATATATCTTCATGGGCTTCGACTCCCCTTTTATAGCAGCTAGAAGAGTAATGTAGTACTCCCGATCATAGAAATCCTCTATTTCCGATAGATCCCGTGAGTTTGCAAAACGCTCCATCACATCACTTGGCGGCACGACAAAACCCTTCTGTTCCAGCAAATTTATAGCCAGTTCAGTGCTCTCCTCTGCGGCAAGTTTCTCCAAAAAATCCTCAGAAAACGAGCCGGCCGGGACGAGAGATTAGACAATCACCTTCCGCGAGATTCCGTGCTCTACACCCCTGATGACAGTCTTTATGTTCCTTACATCCCAGATGTCCAGATACTCTTCCACCATGTGCTTGAGATCCCCCTTGGAAAAACTCAGAATATCTCTGTAGACTCTTGCAAGGTTCATGTTAAGAGCTTTTTCTATCAGGTCACTGCCAGAGTAATGCGAAGCCAGAGCCAGCATCTCCTCCCGATATGTGGTTTCACCGAGAAGGCGGGCAATCTGGGAAGGCTTCATCTTCATAAGTTTGGGATATGCCTCCGGACCGAGCAGGTTCTTCTTCTTTCCTTTAACCCTTGCGGTAACATAGGGGTAGTTGCCTCTATTCAGAGGGAGCCGCACAATATCGCTCAAAGGCATCAGATTTCACCTTCGGGGAAGATTATGCGGGAGATTTCACCTGCATTTCTATCCCATATCTCGCTCACAATGTCGTCAAACCGCATGTCGAGAACCACCTAACCGTCGGTGCTTTCGGCGAGGAATCCCCCTATGCAATCTATGGGCTCGCCCACGCTGAAGCCGGGGATTCCGGAAAAGAATCGCTCTTCACCGGCACGGCAGTGAATTATCCCGGCAGAGAGTTCGGCCAGCACCTTTTTGGTCATTGCGGAGTAGTACTTTCTTCTTGTATCTTCTGAGAGGGCGCTAAAATGCTCCAATACGGCGCTGTGGGCATAGTCCAGTATCTCTTTCCTTACTCTGAGAAACAGTTTCTTCAGCTCAACCTCCGTTCGTGCGGCCTCTCTCTGTTTCAGCTGGACAACAACTTCTTCCATATGCCTGCGGTAGTTCCCAAGGATTTCGTCCCTCTTCTTTCCGGCTGCACTCAGCATCTTCTGCCTCTCCGCATCTGCCTCGGCGAGTATGCGCTCCTCCTCTGCCTGACTCTCGGCGACTATCCGTTCCACTATCTTTTCAAGTCCCATGGACTCACTTCTTCCCTTTACATCTTTCCCATTAGCAGGAAAGCAATCAGGAATCCGAAGATAATAATGGTTTCCGGAATGACCGTAAGAATCATTGCCTTACCAAATATCTTCTCGTTCTCGGCCAGCGCGCCCACCGCAGCGGAACCGATGTCCTTCTCGGCCCATGCAGTCCCGAGTGCCGCCAGTCCGATCGCTATTCCAGCCGCCATCGCTATTGCTCCTGCGTCATTTAACAATACCATTTTTCATGCCTCCTTTGTGTATTTCCTTCTATACCTCAGGGGATTGAATTTCTCCCCGCCGCCTATGTAGAACTTCGAGAAGAATTCCACATAATGCAACCTTAATGTCTGAATGAGCGGCCCCATAAGACCGAGGGCCAGATTGAGAGTGTGCCCCATTATTAGCACGATTACACCGATTGCTATGCCTATTCCACCGCCTTCTATGGCGGGCAGGGCCATGTTTTCGTTGAATGCCATGGCGATTCCTACGGAGGACAGGCCGATGGCGTAAATTCTTGTGTATGAGAGGAGATTGCTGGCCAGTCCGGGAAGTTCCAGCACGCTGTTAATCCCCTCCACCAAATAGGTCATAACTATTCCAACCACCAGAAGTATAATTCCGGTGAGAATCTGTGGGCTTGTGAATGACAGTTCAGTCCCGTGCACGAGAGCAGGAAGGGCCGCAAAGGAAAAGAGAACAAAGCCCACAAGAATGAGAATCCATCCTCCTTTTTCAAGGATCGCCTTTTTAAGGCCGTGTTCCGCCTTTACCGTAAAGAATCCCATGACATAGCCGATGAACAGGTGAGCGATTCCGATATAGACACAGAGCATTAGCATAGCACCCACCGTCTCCGGGCTGGCCCTGTGCACAGGGAACTCTATCCCCATAATAGAGAATTCAACATGATGCCCCAGAATCTCAAAGCCAAAGAACTCGTCAAATAACAGGCCAAATATTACAGTTGATATGCCAGAGTAGAATAGGATTTTGTTGAGACCGGGCGCACCTCCGCCCATTCCGAGTTTCTGCATCAGTTTCGTGAATCCGCCGGATAAGACGAGGGCAAGGATTGCAATCCCGTAGCCCATATCTCCCAGCATGAGTCCGTAGAACAGAGGGAATGTAAAGAACATGAGGAATGTGGGGTCCACCTCATCGTACTTCGGGAGGGAGAACATCTCCATGAGCATCTCCATGGGCCGGGCAGGTTTCGGGTTCTTCTGCTTGATGGGCGGCCCCTCTGTTTTTGAGTCCCAATCAAGTTCTATTAGCTCCGCAATTCCGGTTTTTATGCCGGACACTCCCTCCTGCAACCTTTTCATGGAGGAGGCGGGGATCCATGCATCCACGATGAAAGAGTGATGGCCGGTTCCGAATCTCAGAGGGGTTTCGGCCCTGTTTGCTTCTATGGACAGTTCTTCAAGCGAGGCAATTACAAAGAGGCCATGTCTCTGCCTGAGAGTGTCAATTCTGCTGTTTATTCCGGCGAGGCGTTTTTCAAGGTCGCCAATCTCCGAATTGAGGCGATGTATGGCCACAAGCGGTTTTTCGCTTATTTTTAGGAGAGGAATCTCCGAGAAACCTGCTCTTCCTAGTATTTCTGCCGCCTCCCTTTCTGCTCTTTTATCCACAAAAAAGACACTGGCCTCCCCTCTTATAATATCATAATCAACACCGAGAACGGAAAACTCCGCCTCAGGATCGGACTTTACATGCCCCACAAATACCGCCAGCGAATCGTAGTCCCTGAGAAGTGCGAGCGGAAGGTCTATGTGCTTCAGGGGATGAAGTGCGGACAGCTCAGCATTCTTCTCGGCCAGAAGGTTTTTCACCTCCTTTCTCGCGTGGGCCTCCGAACTGATTTCCAGCTCCAGATTGGATATCGCCGCATCTATTTCCGCCTGAATTTTTTTAACGGGAATCTTCTCCACCACGGGCATATCCTCTTCATCCATGTCAAGGTTTTGAGAGATACTCATCATATTCAGAAGGCGGCGAGATGCTCTTTCTGCCTCTGGAAGGGGCGTTCCTATATCAAACACATCATCGCTTTCTTTGTAATCAATAATGTGAAAGGAGCCGGTCCTGTATAAAAAATCTACTGTTTCCGGCAGGGCGGGCATTGTGCCGAGAAGGAGCACACGCTTCATCCTTTCAGTTTTGAACATCATATTCCCTCATAAATATTCCGGAAACGCTTTCGATGACCTGGGACTTTCGTACGGCAGCCTCTTCCTTCTGTGCGGCGGCCATTCTATTCGCCTCGGCCAGCCTCGCAGCTCTAATCTCTTCCTCTTCTCGACGCGCGGCATCGAGAGCGTCTTTTATCATCCTGCGACCCTCCGTTTCAGCCAATGCTACTATGGATGAGGCCTCTCTTGCGGCCTTCTCCTTCACGGACTCGGCCTGCTGTTCTGCCCTTCCCCGTCTGGCCCGTGCTTCGGCCTCGGCAGCCTTTATCTTCATCAGTACGATCTCTCTTTCCATGGTCTCAACTCATGTAATGTTTATAGTATAAAAAAACTATCCCATAAGATTACGAAAACTTCGGCTATTACCGATTTGCCCCCTGAAATTGGCATTCGGAGGCCATACTTGGGCATGAAAGAAAAAGAGGACATATGAGGTGGGAAAATAGGACGGATGTGGTGAATTAAAGATGCTTCTGCAAGCTACTGTTCGTTCAAACACAGAGCGCCCCATAAAAAAACTGGAGTTCATACAATGAGCCAGACAATAAATTCATGCTCAAAAAACTTAAATATGGATGCTCCTATTTGCATGTAGATGCAAATGTGAGGTGAATACATGGAATATAGAAATGTTGGCAGATGGGGGCTGATGCTCAGTGAACTCGGACTCGGGAGCTGGCTAACTGTCGGAAACCAGATTCGACCGGTAGACCTGAAAAAAATAGTACATCACGCGTTCGATGCGGGCATAACCTTCTTCGACACCGCAGAAGCTTACACAGGCGGTGTGGCGGAGAGCATGATGGGTCAGGTATTGAAAGACTTTAACAGGATGGACTATGTGATATCCACAAAAATATTCTGGTGGGGTGAACGCCAGAGGAACCAGCAAGGACTGACCAAGAAACATCTTGTTGAGGGTATGAAAGAATCCCTGAACCGGCTTCAACTTGATTATGTGGATATAGTGTACTGCCATCGACCGGACCCGGAAACACCGCTGGAAGAGACTATTGCCGGAATAGAGTATATACTGGACAGCGGCATGGCTCTCTACTGGGGCACATCCGAGTGGCCTGTTGAGAGAATAAAAGAGGCCGCCAGAATTGCCGGTGAAATAGGAATCCTACCGCCAATAGTCGAACAGCCCCATTACAACATGCTGGTGAGGGAGAAGGTTGAAAAGGAATTCCTGCCGCTTTATGAGGAGGTCGGAACAGGACTGACCACATTCAGCCCGCTAGCATCTGGAGTTCTCACGGGCAAGTACAATGACGGCATACCTCCCGGATCCAGACTCGATCGATTTTCATGGCTCAGAAACCACATCGAAGAAGACGGGCTGCTGAACCCGGATATGCTTAAAAAACTGGAGTCTCTAAATCAGGTTGCAGAGGAACTTGATGCAACTATGGCGCAGCTTGCAATTGCGTGGATTCTCAAAAATGAGCATGTAACCTCTGTTATTCTCGGAGTATCGAATATAGAGCAACTGGAGGAAAACCTCATAGCGGCGGAGATAAAGCAGAAGCTTACACCCGAGATAATGAATGAGATAGAAAAAATCCTCCCGGCATGACGGCACGGCTCATCGTTAAAGGGAGCGGGATAGGCGGCAAACAGCGAAACCAATATATACCATAATCGAAATTCCCTTCCCCCCAATAACTACAAAGGAGGCGAAAAAATGACAGAAGAGAACACAATATACATCGGAAAGAAGCCGACAATGAACTATGTGCTTGCCGTGGTAACACAGCTGAACAGGGAATCAACCGAGGTCGTCATAAAGGCCAGGGGAAAATCCATAAGTCGGGCCGTGGATGTGGCCGAGATTGTTAAAAGGAAGTTCGTGGACGGCCTGAAGCAGACTGTGACCACCGACACGGAACACCTGACGAACGAAGAGGGAAAAGAGGTCAATGTTTCAGCCATCGAAATAACACTCACGAAGTAACCCTTTCCCTTTTTTGATTTCAAAATCCTCAAATAGTCGGAAGCCATTGGAAACAGGTGGAACGCTGGACCGACAGGCTGGAGGCGCTGGATCTCCTGCTTATAGACCTCAGGGCGGAGAACACCGAATTCCCCATAATAGTGGAGGGAAAAAAGGATGAAGAGAGTCTGCGTGCCCTCGGTTTCACCGGCGAGATAATCCGGATTAACACGGGAAAGAGCATTGTGGCCACATGCGAGGGGCTGGTCGGAAGAGAAAAAGTTATTCTGCTCTTTGACTGGGACAAAAAGGGGGCGGAACTTACGAGAGCGCTCGCCGATGCGCTGAAAACAGATATAGACTACGACACAAGGATCAGGAGCGAACTGGCCGTTCTGGTAAAGAAGGACATCAAGGATGTAGAATCACTGGCCGGAATGCTCCGCAGACTCAGAGAAACTACTCCACCAGCTGATGGGCCGGTGTGAAGATACTCTTTCTTGCAAGGGATACCGCATAAACCGTTGTTATTATGCCTGTGGCCGCCAGCATTATGAATATCAGGACCTGATACTCCGCAGCAAGTATCGGAGAAACGCCACCCATGAGCATCCCTGCCATAACGCCGGGAATTGTTATAACACCCAGAGTCTTCATGGTATCTATTGTCGGTATCATTGCGGCACGCACGGAGTTTATGGAATAAGGGGCGATGGCCTCGCCGCTGTCCGCACCGAGAGCGAGAGCGGCCTCTATTTTCAGCCTGTTGGCCTTTATCTCCGCCGAAACACGGTCAAGCGTGAGGGAGCATATCTTCATGGAGTTTCCGAAGGCCATGCCGGAAAGAGGGATAATGAACTCGGGGCGCATGGGCATCATTCCGGTTACAGCCAGCGTTATGAGGGAAACGGAGGTGCCCGCAAGAATGCTTTGAAGCGATATGCTGAAACCATTCCGTATCTGCTTTGCCCGTCGGGAGGAGGTGTGAGCCGCCATCACCGCCATTACGAAGAGCAGGAGGAGAACATAGATGTACCAGTCAGGGGCCGCAAATATGTATTCGAGAACAAGGGCGAGGAGCATTATCTGAGTAAATCCTCTTATTAGGGCAAGAACGAACTCTTTCCCTATTCCTATCTTTTTCAGGTACGACACAAGGACAAGAACGAGCACCAGGACCATTGTGGCCCCGAGACGAAAAAGTCCCTGAATCGGGTCGAAAGGAATCAATATATCCCCTCCCAGTCTATCTCTTCGGGGCTGTCTGCCACATTCAGAACTCCGCCGGATAGAATCGCTATCCTGTCCGCCACCCTGATGGCCTGCTCCCTTCCGTGGGTGACCCAGATTGCCGTCAGTGTCCTCCTGTTCACAAGGCTTTCAATAGTCTTCTCCACCACGGCCGCCGCTTTCGGGTCAAGGGCCGATGTGGGCTCGTCAAGGAGAAGGACTTCCGGGTCCAGCGCAAGCGCCCTCGCAATGGCAACCCTCTGTTGTTCACCGCCCGAAAGTTTCCCGGCATCCTTATCCAAAAAACCGGGAGAGAGGCCGGCATCTTTCATGCTGTCCCGTACCTTTCTGTCGATCTCCCCTTCCGGCAGTTTCATAAGTCTCAGGCCGTAGGAGACATTGTCCATCACCGTGCCGGGGAAAACAATCTGAAGCTGGAAGACCATGCCGATCTTCCTCCTCAATTCTATGGGGTCCATCTTATTAACGGGAATGCCGTTGAAAAACACCTCGCCGGAGTCCACATCAATCAGGCGATTTATGCATCTGACAAGGGTCGATTTGCCGGAACCAGACGGGCCGACGAGAACCAGTTTTTCCCCCTGATTCACCGAAAGATTCACATTGTTAAGGACCGAGCGGCCTCCAAGCGTCTTCCTGACATTCCGCATCTCAACAATAGCCATGGAAAGGGATATGATCGGTGGATTTAAATCTTGTGCGCACCTGTGCGCTAGTTCGCAACCAGCCTCCAGTATAGTTCACCCGTTAATTCCAGCAACAGCCGAAAGCATTATTTTCTACCTGTCGATGGGGTGTCGGTGCTTTAATGAAACAGATGCTCAAGGAACTCGGACTGAAAACGACCTCGGAACTCTTCGCAGCCATACCCGAAGAAGCCATGCTGCATGAACCCGCCCTCCCGGAGGGGATGAGCGAAATGGATGTTATGCGGCATATTTACGCCGTAGCGAAGAAGAACATGCATGCAGGAAAGGCCCCCTCGTTTCTCGGGGCCGGGATATACAACCACTTCGTACCTGCGGCAGTGGAGGAGATAGTTTCCAGAAGCGAGTTCTACACATCCTACACATCCTATCAGCCGGAGATAAGTCAGGGGATGCTGCAGACCCTTTTCGAGTACCAGAGCTTCATGGTGGAACTTACGGGAATGGATGTTGTCAACGCCTCCATGTACGACTGGGCCTCGGCCCTCGGGGAAGCGGCACTCATGTCGGCCAGAGTTACAAAGAGGAGCAGGTTCCTGATTCCGGAGAACATACTGCCGGATAGAAGAATGGTGCTGGAGACATACTGTGCAGGGCCGGGGATTGAGATTGATACATACTCTTACAATAAAGAAACGGGAGAGGCGGACCTCGAATCGCTGGCGGAGAAGATGGATGAAAATACCGCAGGCGTGTATGCGGAACTTCCGAACCTTTTCGGGGTAATAGACTCAAAAGTTGCCGGCATGAAGGGAATAATGGGAGAAAAGACCCTTCTGGTGGCTGGCGCGAACCCCCTTCTGCTGTCCGTCATGAAGAGCCCTGCTGAAATGGGAGCGGATATCGTAATCGGGGAGGGGCAGATAACCGGCTCCCGCATGAACTTCGGCGGCCCCCTTCTGGGAATATTCGGAACGAGAAAAAAGTACATAAGAACCATGCCGGGGAGGATAATCGGCGCAACCGTTGATGCAAACGGGAATCGGGCATTCACCATGACGCTGCAGACAAGGGAGCAGCACATAAGAAGGAGTCGGGCCACATCCAATATATGCTCAAACGAAGCCCTTTCGGCGGTAACATCTGCGGTTTATATCGCAGTAATGGGCGGGAGCGGATTGAGGAATCTTGCAGCGGAGAACCTGATGAAAGCGGAAAAACTGGCGGCCATGCTGGACGGCCTGAGCGAGATAGAAAGCCCCGTATTCTCCGCACCGCACTTCAACGAGTTCGTAATCGATCTGCCGATGGAGGCAAAAGAGGTGAATGCCCTTCTTCTTGAAAAGAAAATTATCGGAGGCCTTCCGCTGGGATTCCTCGGAGATGAGATGAAGAACAGGATGATTATCAACACAACGGAGATGCACACCGATGCGGATTATAACGCCCTTGCGGGGGCACTGAAGGAGGTGCTCTGATGTACAGGCAGGCATCCTACTCCACAAAACTCATATTCGAGTATGCGGGGGAGAAGAAAGAAGGCGGCGAGGCGGAAAGGCTCCTGAAAGAACGGCTGCCTCCGGGCCTCTTTAGAGAAATGCTGGAAATCCCTGATGTGCCGGAAAACATCGTGATGAGGCACTACACCAACCTTTCGCAGTTGAACTACGGCGTGGACAACGGCCTCTACCCCCTTGGCTCCTGCACCATGAAATACAACCCGAAGTACACGGAAAAAGCCGCAGGACTGCGGGAATTCTCGCTCATACACCCATATATGCCGGACGAGGCAGTTCAGGGGGCGCTTCGGGTGATGTACGAACTTCAGACATATCTGGCCGCACTATCCGGCATGGATGCGGTAACGCTTCAGCCGGCAGCCGGCGCACACGGGGAATACACTGGCATGTCCATTGTAAGGGAGTACCACAGGTATAACGGCCATCCCGAAAGAAACGAGGTAATCGTGCCGGACAGCGCCCACGGAACAAACCCAGCATCGGCGGCAATGGCAGGATTTAAGGTGATCGAGGTCCCCTCGAATGAAAGAGGGCAGGTGAACATAGAGGCCCTGAAAGCCGCTGTATCGGACAAGACGGCGGCAATGATGCTGACCAACCCCAACACCCTCGGAATATTTGAGGAAAGAATTCTGGAACTGGCCGAAATCATACACGGGGCCGGCGGGCTCATGTACTACGACGGCGCGAACTTCAACGCAATTCTGGGAAGAGCAGCACCGGGTCTCATGAACTTTGATATCGTGCATTTCAACCTTCACAAGACATTCGCAACCCCGCACGGAGGCGGAGGGCCGGGGAGCGGACCGATAGGCGTAAAGGAAAAACTGGAGAAGTTCCTGCCTGTACCGGCGATAGAGTTCGACGGGGGTATGTACAAAAGAAACTACGACAGACCCCACAGCATCGGGAAGGTGCATGGCTATATGGGAAACTTTGCGGTGATTCTGAAAGCCTATCTCTACATAAGAAGGCTCGGCATATCCGGGCTCAGGGAGGCATCGGAAAGGGCCGTGGTGAATGCAAACTACCTGATGCGAAGGGTGGAAAAGATAGAGGGACTGGAACTCCCGTACAAAGGGCCGAGAATGCACGAATTCGTGGTGGGAGCGGAGCCAGCTAAAAAAGAGAAGGGGATAAGGACGCTGGACATTGCGAAACGCCTGCTGGACCACGGTATACACGCACCCACCATATACTTCCCGCACCTTGTGGAGGAGGCCCTGATGTTCGAACCAACCGAGAGCGAAACAAAGGAGACGCTGGATTACCTCATATCCGTCATGGAGGAGATAATGAGCGAGGACCCGGAAACGGTTAAGAAAGCACCGCACAACACATTCATCGGCCGGGTGGACGAGGCGAGGGCGGCGAAGCACCTGCTCCTCTCGTGGAGGGACATAGAAACGGAGAGTGAGGCGTGAGATGACCTTCATAACATTCGAGGGGATTGACGGCTCTGGAAAAAGCACAGTGGCAAAGATAGCGGCCGAAAGGCTCGGTTTTGCTCTTACAGCGGAACCGACGGAAGGACCGCTCGGAATGGAACTCAGACAGGCCACGGAACGGAGAGACGGTTCGATAGTCGAGGCGCTTCTCTTCACCGCGGACAGGTACACCCACACGGAGCAGATTAAAAAATGGCTGGCCGAAGGAAAGGGGGTCATCTCCGACAGGTATTTCCACTCAACCATAGCGTACCAGCTGGCCGAACTGCAGCAGAGAGCGGAAAGGAGAGGAGAGGAGTGGAACGACAAAATAAAGAGGGAATGGAAGGAATGGCTCGTTGAGATAAACAGGCCGGCCTCCATAGCTCCCGACATTACGATACTCATAGATGTGGATGTGGAGACAGCACTGGCCAGAGTGGGAAACCGCGGGAAGCTCTCGAACTTCGAGAAGAGGGAGCTTCTGGAGATTGTCAGAAAAAACTATCTGGAGCTGGCCGATGACGGCAGGTGGAACATTGCCGTGATAGACGGAGCAAAAGATGTGCAAAGGGTCGCGGAAGCGGCAATGAAGGAGATAGAAAGAGCGGGCAGGAGTGATTAATCGGATTCGCTAAAACCTGCGAGTCTCAGAATCTCCGCCTCTATCTTCGGTTCGATGGTGTCACCCTTGGGGATGTCGGAAATGAATATAAGACAATCCCTGAAGTTCTGGCCGACTCCGATTTTAATACCTGACTCCAGTTCCACAAACTTTCTTTCGTCGGGGAGACCGAAAAGGCCTTTTGGTCTGGAGTAGGGAAGATTCAGGTTATCAAGGGTTTTTAAGATTATCTCTTTTGCGGAAGCAATCGGAATCTTCAATAGCACATTCCTGTTTTCTTCAAAATTCTCTCGTCTTCTGCGGTACATATTCCAGAACAAGAGAAATACTGGAGTTGGCAGAGCCATTCCCAGCAGAGGAATAATGTTGACAATATCAATCTGATGAAAGTCCCCCCGGATTGCCCAATGGTAAATAGGAAGCTCGAAGGAGGCGAGAATTCCTGCCACTATCGGCAACGAAAGATATTTGAAGAATATGATAACCATTTTCTCCCATGAAATCCAGAGCCCGTAAGGTCTCTTTGCACGCCTATATGTCAGAATGAAAAAGGGGGGAAAGGCTATGAATATCAGCAGGAAAGCGAAGAAAAAGACTATACTGCCAGACTGAAGCAAAAAATAGAGAAGTGCCAGAAAAACAGGCGGAAGAATCAAGAGCCAGATACTGGCGAATATAAGGACAGCCTTTATCCGCCTGCTTTCCGCCTCGATAAACTCTTCTTCGTTCACGGTCCCGTATCTGACCATGTCTATTTATTATTTTCCAAAGGAAGAGGGAAAATTACTCAAGATTATGCAAAGCTGCAAGCCTCAAAATTTCCTCCTCTATTTTCGGCTCGATGAGGTCGTTTTTGGGGATTCTCGCGATAAGTATCTGAGAATTCTTAAAATGCTTGATGGCATAAATCCTCATGCCTGTTTCAAGCTCAATGTGCCAAGGCCTGTCGAATTTGGAGCGGGGAACAACTTCCGAATACTTAACTTCCAGCCCTTTAATGGCCTCTGTGATCAACTTCTTGGCCGAATCAACGGGAATACCCAGCAGAATGCTTCTGCTCATCTCGAACATTTCCAGCTTTCTGTGCATCTCTTTTTCTATGTACTTGACGGAAAGAAGCGACGAGAGAACAAAAAAGAATGTTATTCCAAGAGAGGCGACAAACAGGGCCATATAATCGGCATCGGAAGAGATTGTGAATAGAAAGCCTCCCAATAAAATGCCAGCTCCGACCATGACGAAAAAGATAGAAAGTCCCCGCAGATGCGCACTGGAGAGTTTCTCCCGGGAATACCATAAGCCCAATACATCCTTTTTCTTCATAGAAAACAGAATAAACAGGACGGGAACACCGGAAAACAGGAGCGGAAAGAGAAACATGAAAGCGGAATCCGCAGTAACCATAGGAATAAGAACCACGGGCAGAACCAGTAGCACAAGGCTCAATCCCAGATAAATTTTCTTAATACGCTTACTTTCCGCCTCAATAAACTCTTCCTCGTTCACGGCCCCTTATCTCACCATGCGTATTTATCTTTTCCCCCGAGAGCTCCCGCTCATCCATAAAAAATTAAAAAAATTACGGTATGACGCTCGATGAAAATTTGGTGCCTGCAATCCTATTTGGTGGGCCGAAGCCCACCTTGATTTCTTAGGAGGTGATCCATCTGCAGGTTCCCCTACAGATACCTTGTTACGACTTAACCCTCCTTGCTGAACCGAAGTTCGAGCGCCTCAATTAAAGGCACCCTCACTCCGGCCCAACTCGGGTGGTTTGACGGGCGGTGTGTGCAAAGAGCAGGGGCATATTCACCGCAGGATGTTGACCTGCGATTACTACGGAATCCAGCTTCGTGAGGATGAGTTACAATCCTCAGTCCGAACTACGAACAGGTTTCGAGATTACCTTCACCTCTCGGTGTTGAAAACCCTTTGTCCTGTCCTTTGTAGCGCGCGTGTAGCCCAGGAGATTCGGGGCATACTGACCTACCGTTGACCTCCCCTTCCTCTGTCTTAGCGACAGCGGTCCCCTCAATGTGCTCCACTACCGGAGTAATGGATGGCAATAAAGGGTGAGGGTCTCGTTCGTTATCTGACTTAACAGAACGCCTTACGGTACGAACTGACGGCGGCCATGCACCACCTCTCTGAAAATCAGGCAAAGTCATCAGCTTGGCCTTCATGTAACAGTCGCTCCTGGTGAGTTTTCCGGCGTTGAATCCAATTAAACCGCACGCTCCTCCCGTTGCTGTGCTCTCCCGCCAATTCCTTTAAGTTTCAGTCTTGCGACCGTACTCCCCAAGCGGCAGACTTAACAACTTCTCTACGGCACTGGACATCCACGTAGGATTCCCAACACCAAGTCTGCAGCGTTTACAGCCAGGACTACCCGGGTATCTAATCCGGTTTGCGACCCTGGCCTTCGTCCCTTACCGTCGGATCCGTTCTAGTCAGACGCCTTCGCCACCGGTGGTCCCCCAAGGATTACAGGATTTTACCCCTACCCCTGAGGTACCTCTGACCTCTCCCGGTCCCGAGTCGTACAGTGTCTCCAGACTTCGAATGGTTGAGCCATTCGATTTCCCCAGAGATTTATACGACCGGCTACGGACGCTTTAGGCTCAATAAAAATGACCACCACTCGGGCTGCCGGTATTACCGCGGCGGCTGGCACCGGTCTTACCCAGCCCTTACTTCTCTATCTTTTTAGGATAAAGAACAGCTTACACATTGTGCAAGCACTTGGAATCCCCTCATCGCGGTTTCCCGCATTGTGAAGGTTTCGTAACTGCTGCGCCCCGTAGGGCCTGGACTCATGTCTCAGAGTCCATCTCCGGGCTTCCTCTCTCAAGGCCCGTACCCGTCGTAGGCTAGTGGGTCCGTTACACCCACTACTACCTGATAGGCCGCAGACTCATCCTTCGGCGATAAATCTTTTGTCCATGAAGCATTCCAGCATCCGTGAACTATGGGGCATTAGCCTCAGTTTCCCGAGATTATTCCCCACCGAAGGGCAGATTATCCGCGTGTTACTGAGCAATCCGCCGAGTCCCTAAGACTCTCGACTCGCATGTCTTAATCGGATTCCAATAGCGGTGGCCGACGGCAGGATCAACCGGAATTTATCCAATCGATCTGCTCGCACACATTATCATTTTTACACTTGTTTCGGTAAATAGAATTGCAGGTTGCACCTATTTCATCGAGCGTCAGAACCAAGAGGTCACGGAAACCGGGTTTCTTGGCTCTCCATCATGTTGACAGAACGGGAACGAACCGGTCACGGTAGCCCGAACGGGCCTCTCATGGTTCTCGCCATATCGTCTGCCATATACCCCACAAAGAGGGGATTTCTCCCATAACTTGAGGTGCTATATATACATTTCGGGCACAAAGCACCGTCATATTCCTTTTTTGGGGTGGTAGTGCAGGCCATAGGGCAGGGGTATATGAAGATTTCGATGAAGATGCTATTTACAGACCGGAATATTATTTTGTCGAAGTTCGCTATCTTTAAATATGGGAAGGTTATCGGGCAGATGAGGTCAGAACATGGAACACAAAGTATGCATATCATGCGGAATCCCCCTCGAAGGAGAAGGAAACTCCATATTCCTATGTCCCAACTGCGGGGAGGTTGAGATAGCAAGATGCAAGCACTGCAGAAATCAGTCTGTGGCATATACATGCCCCAGCTGTGGATTTCAGGGGCCGTGAGGTGAGAAAATGGGTGAAGTGGCAATAACATACAGACTGATGCCGGACGGTCCAGATGTTGACATAGAGAGTATTATAGAAACAATAAGGACTGGCGGACCGGAATGGGCGCGGGTTAACGATGTTCAGATCAAGCCGATAGCATTCGGACTGAAATCCATAGAGACACTGATTGTAATGGGCGACAAGAGCGGAAACAATCCCGACGATGTGGAAAAGTTCCTTTCGGAGATACCGGGCGTTCAGAATGTCGAAACCATAAACATGACCCTTTTATAAAACCTTAAATCAAATTTTTACCGGAAACTGCCTCAACTTAATCTTAGAGACAGAGGGATAATCTATAAATATCATGCCCCTCATAATGAGACGGGAGACCTGAAGCCATGGGCTGGAGAAATAAGAAAAAGAAAGAGGGAACCCTGCAAAAGAAGCACGGGCACTCCATATTCGGACACGAAAAAAAGACTGGCCCCAGTCTGGAACATATCCGTAAGATAGAGCCGGAAGAACTGGGATTCGAAAGGAAAATAGAAGAGACAGAACCGGCACTGTCCCATGCCGAGAAAAGAGAGGCCCCCAGCCCGGTGAGAGAGGCTCTTGACATGGAAGAAAGCCCTGTTTCTAAGGATGCGGAAGAGATTGAAAAGGAAAAGAAAGAAATTGAGGCCGCAAAGGAAAAACTTGCGGATATTGCCGCAAAAATTAAGGAGGAAAAGGAGAGGGTAGAGAGGGAAGACAAGATAATTGAGGAGAAGAAGGCGGAACTGGCTGCTAAAGAAGAGGAGCTGGAACAGCGGGAATATAAATTCAATGAAGCAGTGGAGAAACTGAAGGCGGCCCATGCAGAAGTAGAGAACGAAAGGAACGAACTTCAGGAACAGGTCAGAACATTCGAGAAGCGAAAAAGTGATATTGAATCCAGAGAGAGAGAACTCGCCGCCGAACTCGGAGATAAAGAAGAACGCATTAAACTGGCTGCCGAAGCACTCGAAAAAGAGAAGAAAAGACTTGAAGAAATGGAAGCGGAATTATCGAATAGCAGAAAGGAACTGGAAGAAATGGAGCGGCGTATGGCCATTGCCGGAGCGGAGCTGAAGGAGAAGGAGGAATACATCTCCGAGCAGGAAGAAAAGATAAGGATGGCTACGGAGAAACTGCAGACCGCCGTAACCCAGATAAAGGAGAAAGAATCGGCCCTGGAACTCAGAGAAAAGGAACTGGAAGATATGCGATTGGGACTTGAGAAGCAGAGAGATTCGCTTGAGCCAAAGATAATGGAACTCAGGGAAAAAGAGGCGGAATTGAAAAAAATGGGGGAGGAACTCGCCGCAGAGCAGGAGGCAATCGCCGAATCCAGAAGGAAAATAAGGGAAAGGGTTGAGACACTGGATGCCCGGGCAAAAGACCTGCTGGACAAAGAAAAAGGAGTGGCCGAGAGAGAGGCCCGTATAGACAGCATCCGCGAGGAACTGGATACGGAAAAGGAGCGGCTTCGGGAGAGGGATAAAGAGCTCAAAATATGGCAGGAGCAGCTGAGCGAGAAGGAAAACGAGATTGAGGCCACGAGGGAGGAAATTTCCCTTGCAAAGAGGAGAATTGAGGAACAGCAGGCAGATGTGGCGGAGAAAGCAAGAACGCTCAACACCCTGAGAGACGAACTGAACAGCATGAAGAAAAAAGTGGAGTCAAGAGAGCAGGAACTTGTGGTACTCCAAAACGAACTGAGCAGGAAGGAACTGAATCTGAAAAAGGCCGAAGCAAAGATAACCGAGGCAAGAGAACTCATCGCTAAAAAATGGGAGGAACTGAAAGCGGTTGAGATAGAGGCTATGAGGCGCAAGAAAGAGGTTGACGATGTGGAACTGAAACTCATCGCCAAGGAGAAGGAGCTATACAGCAAAGAGGTCGTTTTGAAGAATAACTGATTACACCTCCCTGAGAGCCGCAGGGGTACACAACTGCCCAATAGTTTTAAATACAACCTTTTTTTAGGTATGCCTAAATAGGTGCTAAGATGCAGGATGTACCACTCAGTGACCTGAATGTCGGCGATAAGGCCAGAATAGTTTCCATAGGCGGCAGCGGAGCGGCAAGGCGGAGAATCATGGACATGGGCCTCGTTCCCGGTTCCAGAATAGAAACAATAAGAAGAGCACCGATGGGCGACCCGATAGAGTTCAAGGTAAGGGGGTATATGATATCTCTCAGAAAAGAGGAAGCTAGGCAGATAATCGTAAGGAGGGATGAATAGATGCCCCCACTCCCTCTCAGCCTTCTTTCTCCCAATCAGAAGGCCAGTGTGATCTCCGTAAGCGGAGGGCGTGGGCTGGTAAAACGGCTGAACGACATGGGTTTCGGCCCGGGAGCCGAAGTGATGGTACTCAACAGGGCGATGAGCGGCCCGCTCATGGTCATGATAAGAGGGACCAGAGTGGCCATCGGGCGCGGACTGGCCACGAAGATAATGGTTAATCCAGAGTGATGCGATGAACGGAAAAAAAGTCATGGCACTTGCCGGGAACCCAAATGTCGGGAAAAGCACGATTTTCAATGCGCTAACCGGTGCAAGACAGCATGTAGGCAACTGGCCCGGCAAGACGGTGGAGCAGAAAAAGGGCTACTTCGAGATAAACAGGGAAAAAATAGAGGTTGTGGACCTTCCGGGAACATACAGCTTAACCGCCTACTCTATCGAAGAAACCGTGGCCAGAGATTTTATAATCAAGGACAAGCCGGATGTGGTCATAGACATTCTGGATGCGTCCAACATAGAGCGAAATCTGTACCTCACGCTTCAGATTCTGGAACTCACAGACAGGGTTGTGGTGGCCCTTAACAAAACGGACATCGCAGAGGCGGAGGGGGCCGAGATAGATGCGGAAAAACTCTCCCGACTCCTCGGAGTCCCTGTAATTCCACTGATTGCAACGCATAAGTCCGGTATTGACAGACTTGTAAAGACGGCCCTTGATATCGCAAAAGGAGAGAAGAAAACAACGCCCTTGAAAATAGCATACGACAGGGCGGTGGAAGGGCGCATTGAAAAAATAGAGCTGATGCTGAAACCTCTCTCACTAGAAGGCTATCCCCTGAGATGGCTGGCGATAAAACTGCTTGAAATGGACAGTGCCGCAGTGGAACTGGTGAAGAAAGCGGGAGGAAAGGATATCCTCATCGATATCAGCGGGATGGAACCGCTTGAAGGAGAGCATGATATAGAGACGGTCGTACCCGCGACGCTTTATGACATCATAGGAAAAATAGTGGATGAGGCTGTCATTTATAAAGAGAAGGGAGAGACGCTGACCGACAGGCTGGACCGAGTCCTGACGCACAAGTATCTCGGCCTCCCCATACTATTCCTCGTTTACGGATTGATCTTTGGAATAACATTCGTCCTGAGCACTCCCCTGATGGAGTTGATAGATACGGGTTTTAATGTTCTGAGAGGGGGGGCCGCATCCATTCTGAGCTCTTCCGGAGCACCGGCATGGCTCAATGGCCTTATCGTAGACGGAATTATAGCCGGAGTCGGAGGGGTGATGGTATTCCTTCCTGTCATAATCCTGTTTTTCTTCATGTTCGCAATCGTGGAGAACAGCGGCTACATGGCGAGGGCGGCCTTCGTAATGGACCGCATAATGCATAAAATGGGGCTTCACGGAAAGACATTCCTCCCTCTGCTACTGGGCTACGGCTGCAATGTTCCGGCCATAATGGCCACGAGAACCCTTGAAAATAGGAAGGACCGACTTATCGCAATACTTATAAACCCTCTCATACCCTGCGGGGCGAGATTGGGAGTTATGACATTCATCGTCTCCGTATTTTTCAGCGGCCTAACCGCAACACTCGTAATGCTATCTCTCATAATGATAAGCCTCGGCCTCGTCTTTCTCATGGGCGTTCTGTTCAGAAAGTTCGTTCTTCCCGGAGAGCATCCCCCGTTCCTGATGGAACTCCCTCCCTACCAGATGCCCGGTATAATGGATATTCTGATTCATACCGGAGAAAGGGGATCGATATTCGTTAAGAAGGCGGGGACCGTTATTGTTGCGGTCTCAATCGTTATATGGTATCTTTCCAACTATCCCGGTGCGAATATAAACAGCAGTTACGCCGCCATGCTGGGGCGCACCCTCGAACCCCTCGGGTCTTTAATGGGATTTGACTGGAGAATCATGGTAGCACTCATTGCGGGATTCGGAGCCAAGGAGACGACAATAACCACACTGGGTGTACTCTATGCATCCGGCGGCTCCAGTGCGGGATTCATTGCAGGCATTACGGCATCTCTGACGCCTCTTGTTGCTTACACCTTTCTGCTCGTGCAGATGATATATGTGCCGTGCCTTGCTACCGTTGCCATCATAAAAAAAGAGACCGGCTCATGGAAATGGACAGGGATTGCGGTGGGATATACGCTTCTGCTTGCCCTCATACTGGGTGTTCTGGTCTACGGAATCGGAAAACTTCTGGGGTGGGGCTGATGATGAACATAGTAAAGAAAATAAGCAATGGGGCGGAGAAACTGCTGTTCAGAATGGCCTGTGCCACATGTCCACTTCAGGACTCCTGCGGGGGAGCCTGCGGCAGCACTGCCAAAAAAGAGGCAGAAAAGGAATGAGTTTTATCCCACGACATTGGCTTCCTGCACCATATTGCGGCTCTTAAAGCGCCTCATGTTCATGCTCTCTATAGGCACGGATGTCTTTCCGTTTACTATCAGTTCGGCCATCAGCTCGGTTACAATTGGTGCCAGCATGAAACCGTGGCCGCTATATCCATTGGCCTGTATGAATCCCTGCAGTCCGTCCACCTCTCCAAGTATCGGCTTAGCATCCGGTGTGACATCGTAGAAACCTGCCCACTGCCGCACCACATTCACATTCTTGAACTGGGGCAGAAAATCTATGAGAGCGGAGGCCATTCTCACGGCAAAATCAAGGCTGGAACTGAGGTTGTAGCCCGGTTTTTCGCTGGGGTTCCCTATCCCGCCTACAATCTCTCCTCTCGTGGTCTGGCTGAAGTAGAGGCCGTGGTGGAAGGATATTATCATGGTATCAAGGAAGTGTTTGAACCGCTCGGTTGCCAGAATCTCGTGACGGTACGGCTTGTTAGGCATCTCCAGCCCTGCCATACTTCCTATCAACGGCGAATAGGGGCCGGCCGAATTCACCACGAACTTCGTCTCTATGTCTCCTCTGTCCGTCTTAACGCACCGCACCGCGCCGTCAACCACATCTATACCCCTAACGGTTGTAAAGAGTTCCATATCAACTCCCATCTCCTTTGCATTCTTTGCATATCCCTCGGTAACCGCAAACGGATTGGCATGGCCATCGGTGGGGCAGAATGTGGCACCCATCATTTTCTCCGTGTTTAACATGGGCAACAGTTCCTTTATCTCCTCGCTGCTCATATATTCGGTTGGAACGCCCAGAGAGTTCTGCAGGGCCATGTTCTTCCGATAATCTCTAACTTCCTGCTCGGTGAACGCAGGAATCAGGTAGCCGCCCTGTATGAAGCCTATGTCTATCCCCAGCTCCTCGTTCATTCTCTCGAATCGCTCAACACTGGCCTTTGCAAGTCTTATGTTTTCCTCGGTAGTCCACTGCTGACGAATTCCGCCTCCGCATCGGCCTGTGGAGCCGTAAGAGTACCGCTTCTGCTCCACAAGGACCACATCAGTCATCCCGAGTTTTGCAAGGTTGTAGGCGATACCCGTGCCAATGACGCCCGCACCAATAATGACCACGCTGGCTCTGTCCTTCATTCGCCCCCCCCCTCATTCACATTAAGAATGCCTAGTGGAATTGGCCTTACAGGTGGTCTCGCGGTGGGGAGCCCGATCTCTTCCATGCTCGCTCCGGTCTCCTGCCTCAGTATTCTTATGACAAGAGGGATGCAGGTCTTTCCCTGACACGGCCCTCTCCCTATGTTCAGATGGTGCCGCAGAGACTCCAGGTCCGTAAATCCACCCTCGCGTATCGCTTTCAGTATATCGGCACGGGTGACATCCTCGCACCTGCAAATTATGATTTTTTCATCCGGGCTGTCGCTCACCGGCTCACCCCCTCCGGGCCGCGGATAACACGGCCTATGCTTCTAACTTCCATAAGCAGTTCCGCAGGGACCTCCATGGTAATGAGAGCCGTTCCACTGTTCTTTTCCGGCGGGAACACGCGTGTTATAACGGCTTCGCCCACGATTTCACCTCTTCTGTTGATTGCTTCCACAACACTCATTTTTTCCGGAACCGGCAGAAGTTCGTATGGTATGGTTATCTCTCCCACCTCTTCGCCCCCTTTCTTCCTGAGGTAAACCATGAATATCGTGAGGCCCGGGCACACGCGCATACACATAGTACAGCCGGTGCATTTATCGAAATCAACCTTCGGAGGTGCGGTTATCGTTTCCATGAGAATCGCATCGAAGGGACAGGCCGCCTTGCACGGATTGCACGGAATCTCCTGAATACACTCGGTTATTGCCACGGGTGCTTTTCTCAGCCTCTCCTCCGGCGGGATATTCCCCTTCTCTTTCAGGTCATCAACCGTCAGGTACCCTTCCGTTTGCCAGTCACTCATACCCTCGCCCCCGTTAACTGCTCATATAACTCGAATGATTTCCGCTTTCCGTTTCTTCCCCTCGCTCCGAAGGGGCCGTCTCTCAGTGATTCCAGCTGTTTCTGTGTGTGTTCCAGCATTTGATCCGCCTCTTTCCTCTTTTCACCGACCGGTTTACCGAGAGAGAACGCGGCGGATATGGCCGCAACCTTCCCTTCCATCATGGCAATGCTGGCCTCCTCAACACCGGAGGAATCACCTGCAACATATATTCCGGGAACGGTGGTTTCGAGATTCCGGTTGTGAACGGCGACATGGCCGCTCAGTTCCGGTATGAACTTTATGGCACAACCTGCCTGAGCCATCAACTCATAGGAAGGATGCAGGCCGACCGAAAGGCAGATAACATCGCATTTTACATCGAACTCCGTGCCGGGAACAGGCTGCCATTTATCGTCCAGTTTTACGATGGTGGCCCCTTCCACCTTTCCGTTTCCGAATGCCCTCTTTATGCTGTGACCCACATATATCGGCACCCCGAACCTCCTTATCTTCGCCGCATGGACAAAGTATGCACCGATTTTAGGCATGGCCTCCACGATGGCCTTAATCCTGACCCCCGCCTGCATCAACTGATAACTCACGATTACCCCAACATTGCCGGAGCCGACCATGAGGACCTCATCCCCGGGCTTCACGCCGTAGACATTCATAAGGGTCTGGGCCGCTCCCGCACCGTAAACGCCCGGCAGGTCGTTGTTCTCGAATGCAAGGCTGTTCTCCGCCGCACCCGTGGCCAACAGGACTCTCTTCCCGGTTATCTTCACAAGTTGTTTATTCTCCTTTACCGCCGCAATGACACCTCCGGGGTAGTAGCCGAACGCAGTGGTACCGAGCAGCACACTTACTTTATCGCTGGCCTCCACCTTTTCAATCATGCTCTTTGCAATGGTCACGCCGCGAACTCCGGCATCGTGCTCCTTCGAGCCAAAGAATCGGTGCGTCTGCTTTATTAACTGACCGCCCAGCTGGTGATTTTCGTCGAGCAGAAGAACGGACATCCCGAGATCAGCGGCTTCAAGGGCCGCAGAAAGACCCGCCGGGCCGCCCCCTATAATCACCATATCCGCCTCAAGCTCTGGGGATGCGGTTTCATAGTCCCCAACAGTGGTTTCCGGAAATGTTCCCGCTCCTTTCTGTTCCTCTACTATCATACCGTTCCTTACCGGAGTAATACATGACCGCACATTCGAAATTCCGTCTATGTTCATAACGCAGGACGCACACTTTCCAATGGCACAGAAGAGACCGCGGGGCCTGTCAAGGCCGGGGCTGTAACTGAATGTTCGGACTCCGGCAGCATAGAGCGCCGAGGCAACGGTTTCCCCTTCATAGGCCAGAATCGGTCTGCCGTGATAGTATATGGTCAGTTCTTTTCTCCTGTGAAATTCCAGAATTGGGTGCCTGTCGATTCTCGATGTTCCAATATCGTTTTCTGACACGGAGCGACCTCCTGATGGTCTGATGGCCGGGGGTATGGCCATTATGTACTTATAGACTTCGATTGCTGAGAAGAAAGAGGAGGGCCGAAGGTGGTAAATACGAGGTATCCGGCAGTCACGGCCCCGGCGGTCTGGCTCATGCTTATCTCAATCCGTCTGCGCCATAATGAGTTTTCTGTCACTGCACAGGGGTGCAAATGGCTTAACGCTTATTCAATCCTCCCATACGGGACTAGGGAGCTATTACTAGAAGGGATTGACTCCGATAAGTACTCTTGAATTTGCTCGGCGACTTCACGACTCACTGGGCAATAATCTTTCTGACTTGAAAAATGCAAGGAATAGTCCGGAACCTCCCTTATTCTCATCCCATTAAACCGCCCCAAATCACCGATGGGTTTTAGATAAGTTATGTCAGTCCAATGGATAAACAGCTCTTTTCCACCATACGAAATGGCATAGAAGCCTTTTTCTGTGTATTTTATGGTCCCAAAAATGGACCTAATAAAAAGGAACATTACTATAATCCTGAAAAGAAAGATAGGAATAAAAACCAAGAGAGTCCATGCTAATAAAGATAAGAAATCTATTTCAACAGCCATAGATAGAATCAAACAACTCAAGAACCACAACAATGGAATAAATATTATGTCAAAGCAACGCCATCTTCGATAGAAGGACAGGAGATTTTTGGAGAGATTGTTTTTCTGCTCGAATATTATTTTATCGCCCATTTGAACACCTTTCAACATATTCAGTTATTGGCCTTGAATAGCCGTATTGCCTATTTTTACCTCTTTCTATTGTTTTTTTCAGCCTTGAAAGCGCCATGTCCATCCATCTGGGGTTCAGAACTCTTGCACGGGCCTCTTACTTCACTTTTTGTACGCATGTGGTAGTGTTCGTTCTTTCTGTAAAAAACATCAACTCCATTACATACGAGGCAATCGCTGAATTTCTCCGCATCAATAACAAATTCCATGTTCCATTCGTATGTTTCAAGCCCCTTCCCATTGCGTGAGGGGTTTATGGTTTTTATCAATATTCTCCTACCCGCACAGCCCCAGCACCTGAAATCTTCGCCAACAACGACGGAATCTATTTCTGACAACTCGAACCTTTTCGCACCGTTCCCAAAGAACTCAAGCGCCTTGCCATCCACCCTGACACCGATTTTCTCTGTTCTTAGAATCTTTCTTTCCTAAAAAAAGAGATGGAGATGTATAATACAAATCCACCGCCAAAAGTCGCTAAAATTGTAATAGGTAATATCTTCCTTCCTCCCTCCACGCCGAGACAGATAATAGGGATAAGACCCCCAAGTATAGTTATAAAAGCCGCAACGGTTCCGCCTATCAAAAACCTACGGCTTTCTTTTTCTATGTAATCCCGATAGTACTCCTTCTTCTCAGTTGTATCATACACGCAATCTTCATCGAACACATAAAGATATGTAATGTATGATATTTAAAACTTTGTACCCGTGAGGAAAACTATTTAGAATACAGAGCATTGTATGGCCGAGTGATACCATGTTTGAACCGGAAATAGAGAGAATGAAGACCGACCAGATAAAGAAACTGCAGGAAGAACGCTTCATACGGCAGGTTCGCCACGCCTACGAGAATGTGCCGATGTACAAGAAGAGATTCAGAGATAAGGGGATAACCCCAGACGACATCAGAACGCTGGACGATGCCTACAAGATACCACTTACCGTAAAGGACGACCTCAGGGACCACTACCCATACGGAATACTGGCCGTGCCGCTCCGGGATGTGGTGGAGATGCACGCATCCTCCGGAACAACCGGAATTCCCACTGTTGTCACATACACGGAAAGAGATATGAGGACATGGAGAAGGCTCATGGCCAGAACCTATGCCGCCGCCGGTGTTACATCCGAAGATATCGTTCAGAACGCCTACGGTTACGGCCTTTTCACAGGAGGCCTCGGCTTCCACTACGGAATTCAGGAACTCGGCGCAATGGGAGTTCCCACCGCAACCGGCAACACAAAGAGGCAGCTGAGAATGATGAAAGACATGAAGACCACCGTGCTGGCCGCTACGCCGTCATACGCCCTCTTTCTCGGGGAGGCCGCAAAGGCCGAGGGATACGACCCTCTGAATGACTTCAACCTGAGAATCGGAATGTTCGGTGCGGAGCCGTGGAGCGAGGAGGCAAGGAAGAAGATTCAGGATACATTCGGCCTGAGAGCTCACGATGTCTACGGCATGAGCGAACTGTACGGGCCGGGCGTGGCTGTGGAATGCGAGCACCAGAACGGCCTGCATATATGGGCGGATGAATTCCTTGTGGAGGTAATAGACCCGGACACCGGTGAGGTTCTCGAAGAGGGAAAGAAAGGGGAACTTGTATTTACCATGCTGACAAGGGAGGCCATGCCGCTGCTGAGATACAGGACAAAGGACCTTGCGGTCATCGAGTGGGAGGAGTGCGAGTGCGGAAGGTACCACCCCAGAATCATGAGAATCAAGGGGAGAGCGGACGATATGCTCATTGTGGGAGGCGTAAATGTCTTCCCGAGCCAGATCGAGCATGTGCTCATGAACATCGAGGAGCTGGCAGGCGAGTTCTTCCAGATTGTTCTCGAAGGGGACATACTGGACAGGCTGTATGTTAAGGCCGAGGTGGAACCCAAGTTCTTCAAGTCCGATAAGTACGACGCAGCAAAGCTGAAGAAGAAGGTGGAGGACGAGCTTCAGGCCGTGCTGACGCTGAGGGCAAGGGTGGAACTTCTGGCCCCGGGAAGCCTGCCGAGGACAGAGGGGAAGGCCAAGCATGTGGTGGACCTCAGGCACAAGACGTGAAAACCATTACCCAAAACCATTTATACCCTTTATGCGATTTGTACCCATGAAAGAATCCGAAACCGTTGAGTTCAAGCGCTCCACCGGCGAGATCAAGGAGGCGGTGATATCAATAGTCGCCATGCTCAACAAGCATGGAAAGGGCGAACTCTACTTCGGAATCAGGAACGACGGCGAAGTTATGGGTCAGGATGTGAGCGACAAAACTCTCCGGGACATCTCGCAGGCGATATCGGGCGGGATTGAGCCGAGGATATATCCCCGTATCGAAAAGATCAGTATCGAGGGAAGGGAATGTGTCCGTGTGGTCTTCGAAGGCGATGATATGCCATACTTTGCCTATGGTCGGGCCTACAAAAGGGTTGCGGACGAGGACAGGCAGATATCCGCAAAAGAGCTGGAGTCCATCATCGTGAAAAAGAACATGGAAAGTATTCGGTGGGATGCCAATATATGCCAGACGGCAAAAATAGAGGATGTATCCGTTGACAGATTCAGGGCATTGACCGCACATTCGAAGAGAATCAACTTGGAAAGCGAAACGAAGGAGACGATACTGACGAAGCTGCACCTGCTAAAGGACGGAAAACTAACCAACGCCGGGGTTCTGCTATTTGCCGGGGAACCAAACCGGTTTCTGGAAAACATAACGGTGAGGTGTGGGCGGTTCAGGGGTGTTGAAAAAGAGGAATTCCTTGACATGAAGGATTTCAATGGAAATCTGTTCGATAACCTTGAAAACATAATCGGTTTTATCAAAGAACACCTGAAGCTAAGAGCAGAAATAAAGGGAATGCAAAGAATAGAATCATGGGAGATCCCTCTTGAAGTATTGAGAGAGGCAGTTATCAACGCACTTATCCACAGGGATTACGCAAAGCCGGGCTACATCTATGTGAAGATATACGACGACACCATAACCATATCAAACCCCGGTGAACTTCCCGAAGAACTGGCAATTGAAGACCTGTTCAGGGAGCACGAATCCATCCCAAAAAATACATTGTTAGCAGATGTGTTCTATTATGCCGGATACATTGACACATGGGGAAGGGGTAGCCTGAACATAATCAATAAACTGAATGAAGCTGGCATCGAAAAACCGATTTTCGAACAGTCGGGAGGATATTTCAGAATAACGATCAAGCGAGGAGGGGTAGAAGAATACCCCGAAACTAGGGAGAAAACTAGGGAGAAACTGCTGAATGCCATTATGGAAAATCCTGAAATAACCACCCGTGAACTGGCATCCATGCTTGGTATTACCACAAAAGGTGTAGAATGGCAGTTACAACAGCTCAAGAAAAAAGGAATAATCAAGCGAGTTGGACCGGCAAGAGGGGGACACTGGCTGATAAAAACATGAATGAAGAACGGAACACCTCCACGATGGAGAAACGACAGAATGAACGATAACGGAGTAAGAAAAAACTAAGGCGGCAGGATGATTTTAGGAGACGAAAAACTCATTTCGCTTCGCTCCGTGCCATGTTGCGCCCTCCCGTTGGCCGACTCGCCAACCGTTAACTGACCTAAAATAACCCCCCCCACCTGCTCTGTTGCATAAATACTTTTATAAAGCCATGGTGCATATTCATAGTTGTCAAATCACAAAAACCATGGAAGGGATGCACCATGGCCGAGATGGATATAGAG
This sequence comes from archaeon, assembly GCA_024281315.1. Taxonomy (GTDB): domain Archaea; phylum Thermoplasmatota; class Thermoplasmata; order JAJSAE01; family JAJSAE01; genus JAJSAE01. The sequence continues at coordinate 44,550 of JAJSAE010000027.1, forward strand.
AAGAAGTATATAAGAAATTGGTCTGAGTATAATGAA
>JAJSAE010000003.1 GCA_024281315.1 archaeon
CAAGGCCTTCATTATACTCAGACCAATTTCTTATATACTTCTTCTGTATCTCCATTTCGGCCATGGTGCATCCCTTCCATGGTTGGATAAGGAAGAATATGCACCATGGCTTTATAAAAGTATTTATGCAACAGAGCACGGCCTCCAAAATCTTTATATAGTATGACAACTATCACCATTCCGTCGGACACATCGTCCGACCAAATAAAGGGATGGGATGTGAGACGCACTCTGCGTTTTTTCGCATCCGGCACTCGCGGTGATATATGTGCATCTGAAAGAGATAGAGCTGGAAAACTTCAAAACCTTTGGTGGAAAGACCAGAGTACCTTTCAGTCAGGGTTATACTGCTATTATCGGGCCAAATGGCAGCGGAAAGTCCAATATTCTCGACGCAATCCTTTTTGTTCTGGGACCGAAGAGCTCCAAGTCATTAAGGGCCGAGAATCTCACGGATCTGATATTCAACGGAGGGGCAAAGGGAAAGGCAGCCAGTTACTGCAAGGTGTCCCTGTTGTTCGACAATAAAGACCGTTCCATGCCGCTTGACCATGATGTGGTGCGCCTGACAAGACATGTTAAGCTTTCAGGCTCTTCCGCAGGCTACAGCTCAAGTTTTTACATAAACGGTGAGAAGTCCAGTTTAAAGGAGTTTGATTCCGTGCTGACATCTGCCGGTATTTTGTCTGACGGTTATAATATGGTTCGTCAGGGTCTCATAACCTCTATTATAGAAACCGGCCCGATAGAGCGCCGCCGCATTCTTGACAGGGTTTCTGGTATTGCACCATTTGACGAGCAGATAGAAAAGGCTGAAAGAGAGAGGCAGGAAGCCGAGGCCAACATAGAGCGGCTCAGTATCATTATGGGGGAACTATCCGAGCAGTTGAAAGGGCTCAGAAGGGATAGAGAGTCCGCCATGAAGTATCAGGAGTTACTCCAGAAGAAGCGGGAGGCCGAGGCTCTTATTGCGTATCGCAATCGTGAATCCGTACTGACGGAGATAAATTCCATCGGTAATGATATCAAGGGATATGAAAAGAGCATTGAAGAGCTAAAGGCAAGGCGAGAATCTCTTAAGGAGAAAAAAGCAGCGGTCGAAGTTTCACTCTCGAAAACCGAGGAACAGATAAAGAAGAAGGGCGGAGATGCGGCGGTTGAATTGAAAAAAAGACTTGATTCCCTGCGTGTGGAGATGGCCAGAGCAAAGAGTGTCATCGAGAACTCGGAGGATAATGTTGCCGCAATAAAGAGAGAGAGAAAGGAGATCGCCGCTGACATAAAGAGACTGGAAAAAAGCCGGATTTCCGGGAGCAAAGAACTCGAAGATGCCGCAGCGCAAACCAGTATTCTGGAGAAGGAGATTTCCGGCCTGAAAAAGAATATTGCGGAGTTTGAGAAAAAAGCCGGTGCAAGCGACAGTAATGTTCGTGACATCCAGAAAAAGGGCGCTTCTCTTGATAAGCAGATAGAGATTTTGCGAAAAAAGGAGCACGAATTATCCCTCCGAAAGGACAGGATAGCGGACTCAAAGGAGCGCACTAATCAGGAACTTGCGGATGCCGAGGAGAAATTGAGCAATCTGGAGTTCGAACTTAAGGATATCAACTGGTCGATTTCCGAGCTTTCCAAAGGGCTCAAATCCACGAAGAAGGACAGGGAGAAGATTCAGAATCTCTTTTACAAAAAGAGGAATGAGGAAAAGGAATTACTTACGCAGCAGAGTGAACTGGACGCGGCGCTGAAAAGACTGAACAGAGAATACAGCAGGTTAAAGGCGGAGGAAGAGGCCAAGCAGTCCGCAGGGGGGGCATTCAGGGCTGTTGATGAGATACTTAGGGCCAGAAACGAGGGGAAATTAAGAGGAATCCACGGAACGGTTGAAGAACTGATCACGCTTGAAGAAGACTTTGAAACTCCGTTTCAGATTGCCGGTGCGAACCGATTGTACGCTATCGTGGTTGACAATGATAAACGGGCTGCCGAAGCCATCGATTACCTGAAAAAGAACAAATTTGGCCGTGCGACTTTTCTTCCGCTGAATAAGATGGACACCGGAAGGCCGAGAGGAAAAGCGGTTCTGGCGGCGAAGAAGTCCCTTGGTTTTCTCATGGATCATGTGGATTATGATGAGAGATACGAGGCCGCCCTCTGGTATGTTGTTGGAGATACTGTTGTTGTCTCGGACCTGAGTAGCGCAAGAGAACTTATGGGCGGCATAAGAATTGTTACGAGAGACGGGCAGTTGATCGAGGCTAGCGGGGCAATGATTGGCGGTAATATCCAGAAAAGGACAGGGAAATCCCCCTCTCTTAAAGGGCAGATAAGAAAATTGAATCAGGATATCGAGAGGACATCCGCAGCCCTGGCTAATGTGGAGTCCGGTCTTCTTTCCGTGCGTTCCGATCTTGCCGAACTGGAGTCAAAAATAAGGGAGACGGGTCTCGGAGGCGAGAACGAGGTTAAATTATCGGCGTTTGAGAGGAGAAAGAAGGAGATAGAATCCTCCGTATCCGCAACGAAAAAAGAGATGGCAAAGCTGAAGGAATTCCTCAATAAACTACAGGTCGATGGGAAGGAAGTTGAAGAAGAACTTCATTCCGTTATCAAAGAATTGGCGTCTCTCGAATCGGAGAAAATTGAGCTTCAGAAGGCCATCGCGAAGGTGATAGATTCGGATGCTGGCCGGAAACTTCAGGATATGCGCTCCCTGCTATCTGAAAAACTGGAAGAAATGTCCCGCTTGAACACACGGAAGAACACGCTTGAAAACTCCCTGCATCTTATTATGGAGCGGATTTTGTCTCTGAAGAAAAAGGACGGAGAATTGGCCGAAAGGATGAAAGAGGCAGCAAAACAGATGACGGTTTCCGAGAAGGCGGTCGAATCCTTGTCATTGGAGATAAGGGGCCTTGAAAAAGCGGAGTCTGGCCTTCACGGAGAACTTTCCGCCCTGCAGAAGAAGAGAGACGAGTTGTACAGGAAGTCGGTGGACATAGAAGGGGAGATAGACAGCGTGACTTCAAAGATAGAGACCACCGGTGATTTCAGGCGCGGTCTCGAGGTAAAGCTTTCTGTTGCGAATGAGAAGTTAAAGGAGATAGAGAAGAGCATGGAAGGGCTTAATGTGGAGGTGCCTCAGAAACTCCCGTCCCTGTCAAAGCTAAAGAGAACGGTTGGGGAATGCGAGACAAACATTTCCATGCTGGGGGCCGTGAACATGAAGGCCCTTGAGGATTACGATGAGAAGAGCGAGAGGCATGCCGGCATAAAGGAAGAACTGGGGCGCCTTGAGGCCCAGAAGAAGAAACTGCTTGAGGTAGTAGAGGAGCTCGAGAAGAAGAAGAAAGAACTCTTCATGAAACTCTACAGGGATGTGAATGAGAATCTCTCGGAGATATACCGCATCTTTTCGAGAGGGGGCAAAGCCTCTCTGGAGCTTGAAAATCCGGAGAACCCGTTCGAAGGTGGTCTGGATATAAAAGCCAGCCCCAGCGGGAAAAAAGTGCGCCTTTTGAAATCGCTGTCCGGCGGCGAGAAGAGCCTTGCGGCCCTTGCATTCATATTTGCCCTTCAGCAGACCAATCCGTCTCCGTTCTATATTCTCGATGAGGTGGACATGTTTCTGGATGCCGATAACGCCGGGGTTGTGAGCAGGATAATACGGGAGAACTCTCAGAAAGCCCAGTTCATACAGGTTACATTGAGGAAGGTCACGCTGAAGCAGACCGAGCACATTATAGGGGTGATGATGCAGAACAGCGGTGTGTCCGAAGTGGTTATGAAGCCGAATATTGATGATTTTGTGGAAGAGAACAGGCCGATGGAGGTCAAAACATGATAAGCGACAGGAGTATGCAGATGATGCAGAGCAGCGGTGAGCCGGATTTACTGGACGATGCAACCAGAAGGGTGATGGAACACCTTATGTTTCACAGGTCTCTGGTGGATGAAAAGGATGATGGGGCAAGATTGGAGCATTATATCTCCCTTGTACGGAATCTTGATTCCGCCGGTGTGGAGCCTGCCAGTATGTTTGACAGGGGCGTTGTTCGAGTAATGAAACTTGCAATAAGCGGCCAGATGGACCCGTGGAATATTGACCTTCTCGAATTTTCGAAGATGTACCTCCGGCAGTTGAAGTCCTCCGAAGAAATAGACCTCTACACTGCGGGTAAGATAACTCTTATGGCATGGTCTGTTCTCAGAATGCAGTCAGAGGATGCGCTTCAGGCTGCCGAGCTGAGGAAAGCCGAGGAGGATTATCCTTTCTATGGGTGGGATGTTGAGAGTTTCCAGTCATTTGAGCCGGAGCAGGTATGGTCCCCGGAGGATGAGGTGATTTCCGTTCAGGTTCCCGATTCCCCGCCTCTCCGTCCTAAGATGAGACACAGCAGGCAGAGAACCGTTACGCTCATAGAACTTGCAGAGGCATTTGGAGAGGCATATATGGAGGCGGAGCTAAACAGCACCGTTAAGAAGCTCAACCGTAGGCCGAGAGAGAAGAATGTTTTCAAGAACCCGACCCACAGGGAAGACCAAGAGGCCGACATGAAGTTCACTCTTGAGAGAATAAAAAGGTTTGAGGCGGGCCCGATTTCACTCACGGACCTTTATGAGCCGGAGGGCGGAAAGGATGAATTGATAACCCTGTTCTCTTCTCTTCTCTTTCTTGCTAAGGAAGGGACGGTTCATGTCTGGCAGAAGGATCTGCCATACGGTGAGATTTATGCCGAACTGAGGGTGCCGTTGGAGATTGCGAAAATGGAGGATGCGGCTGTTACCTCGGCGGCACCGTGCCTCGTCTCGCTTCCCGAGAGACTGTGAATGAGGGATATGATGAGTATAAGCACGGAAAGAATAATCGAAGGAATACTGTTTGCCGCTGGCTCTCCCGTAACCATCAAGGAGATTGCAGATGGCACTGGCCTATCCTCTCCGGAGATAAGGAAGGCAATAAAGCAGCTTATCGGAGAGTATGAGGAAAGAGGGAGTGCCGTGGAGATTGTCAAAACCGGGTCCGCATACAGCATGCAGGTGAGAGAGGACTACATAGAAGCGGTCATTCCTTTCTCTTCTGCCGAGATGTCAAAACGGGTTATAAAAACGGCCACACTTATCGCATATCACCAGCCTGTTCTTCAGAGCAGTATTGTGGAAATGGTCGGAAGCACTGCATACCAGCACATCAGAGAACTCAGACAGAGGGGCCTGATAAAAGTGAGGCCGTCGGGAAGAAGCATTGAGCTCACCACCACGAGGAGATTTTTGGACTACTTCGGTCTTGATGTTAAGGGTACTGAAGAGTTGAAGGAGTGGCTGAAGAAGAATATGTAGTCGTAGAACCTTTTCTCCAACGGCGCAAATATTATATGCTATCCCATCCATGCACCCGTGAGGAGTAAACTCCAAAGGATGTTTACGACTTAGGGCCATACCAAAACGAATAAAGGGCCGGTGAGGAGAAATGTCGGAAAGAGTTACTGCTGTTATTGACAGACTGTCAAAGAAAAAGGTAAGAAGAGTGGTAACTGGCTATCTTCGTACGGGTAAGAGAACCGATGTTCTCACGGTGGGGCCACAGGGCAGATATATTCGTTCTAGGCCCCCGAAAGGGGAAACGGTTAGTGATATTGCCATTCTTCCCACCATAAAGGCCGCTATTCTTCACGCCAAGGACGGCAAGATCGAGATTAAGAAAGGCGATTATCGTGAGAAGGTGAAGCGCAGGAAGATTTCAAGCCTGATATGCATTGTTCTCGATACCAGCAGTTCCATGATATCTCATGTGAAAATGGAGGCGATTAAGGAGGTAATGGACGAACTCCTTCTCGATGCGTATCAGAAAAGGGACCGCATATCGCTCATAACCTGCCACGGCACGGGTGCCGAGGTCCTCCTTCCCTTTACATCCAGTGTTGAAAGGGGGAAGTATCTCATAGAGAAAATAGACTTCGGTGGAACCACACCTCTGGCTGCGGGTATGCGGAAGGGGGTGGAGATGCTCAAATCAAGGATGAGAAGCGAGGCGGAAACCATTCCCATTCTGGTAGTCGTCACCGACGGTACGGCCAATACGCCGGTTTCTACCGCAGGCGATGTGAAGGTAGAGATAGAGGAGACCTGCGAGGTTATAAAGGAACTCGGCATAAGGTCCGTATTTCTTCATGTGGGTGCCGGGGGCCGTGATTTCATGGAGCGTATGGCCGCACTCTCCGGCGGAGTCTATTATCCGGTTCTCGGAACATCGTCGGGATACAACCTGGATGTTTCGCGTGTCGAAGAACAGGATGCGCTTCTGAGGGAGATTGAGCAGGTTCTTCTGGATGAGGATGCCAAAGGACTTGTATTTTCCGGTATTGAGCCCGATATTATCGAGGAGATTATCGACTTCATAAGACGGTCGGCCCCGGATATCGACCGGGTTAGCGGCTGTAATTTTGGCTGCTCTCCGTCGTGGGATGATAATCTCTGTTTTCACTGTAAGTTGAGGAAGAATTACGGCGACCTCCCATCTGAGAAAGCCCCGATGCCTATCCTGACTCTTCCGGAAGATGCCGCGGTAACCGACCTTCTCGGTGAACTCTATGTCAGATATATCCCCAACGACAGCATCTTCTTAAGAGCCAATCGCGGAATCCTTCATATAAATAACTTTGCCGCCCTCTCTTCTCCCGTAAAAGAGGCACTCTACAGCGTTATTTCTAGAGGGTACAGTGAGGTGAGCAATGAGAACTACACCCTCAGGTATCCGTGCAACATAACCCTCGTAGGCTACTCTCCGGATGCTAAAGACTCCCTGCCGCCACATCTCGCCAGTTATCTGAGATTTGTGAATATCGCAGAATCGGATCCATTTGACAGGCTGATAAAGGAGGTCATTTATGAAAAGAAATACGATACCGACCCCGCGCACTTTCTCTCATCTCTGGAAAAACAGAGAGCTATCAGAATTCAGACGGTGGTGAAAAATGTTTCTTCTCTTGGGGATGTGCGTTTTCCAGAGGGACTCGAACATACCATTGATGTTATCTGCGGTGAGGAGCAGTGTGCGAAGCGTGTCAAAAGAAGTGCAAGGGGAAATGCCGTTCTGGACGGACGGGAGTTCGTATCTCTTGACGACATATCCGGGGCGCTCGTGAGCGAAGGACTCATTGGTGTGGTGGAGGACTCTATTTCCGGGATAGACGATGAGAGAGTCAGGGCTGCCGCTTCGGAAATTCTCGGGGCAAAGATATTCCCTGCCCTTGTTACTTCAGATGATATTATGGGTGTGCTGATTAATGGGTTCAGTAATGAGGCGGTGGAGGTGGCTGTTGAGTACATCTCCTCTCTCAATATTGAATTTCCTGTGGTGAAGGGATGCCCGAATCGCTGTGACCCTTATGACAAAAGGCATTTGTGCAGGGAGTGCAATCTGAAGTACGGCGATTCCGTGATTCCCGTGGAAACAACCAATATTCCCGTAATGAGTATTGACGGCAGTGTTACCGCAGGAGAACTTATCGGACGCGTTTATATGAAATACTCTGTTGTGGACAGTATTCTGCAGGATATTAACGGCGGTCTTCTGTTCGTAAAGGATATTGATAAACTGAGTGACGAGGCTGCCTTTGTTTTGTCATCCGTTCTCGAGAGCGGGGAGCTACTCGTACCCGGTCAGGATGGCAATATTGTCCAGAAGGGCCGCTTTGTTCTTGTAGGTACGGTGAGAGAGGGAGGGACAATAAATCCCCTACTGTTCGAGCACATCTCCATGATAGTGGATGCTGAGGACAGGGATCTTGCCGCCATTGCCATATCCGCAGTTTCGGGAATCTCTCGAAGAGAAGAGGATGCTCAACGGCTCAGGAACGCAAGAGAATGGGTAAACGGCGTTACCGTGGGCGACAGCGAACTGGACCTGATAACCCGTGTCTGCTCCAGAATCGGAACGAAGGGTAATACTGCCGAAATTGTTATCGAATCACTGTCCAGAAGCCTTGCCGCCCTTGCGGGCCGTCGTCGCGTCCTTGAAGATGATATTATTTCGGCCGTGCGTTTCGGCCTTCCTGTCATTGCGGCCGAGGCGAATTCCGACGAAACGGTTGAGGATTCCGGTGCGATCAGCGTGACGGAGGCACGAACATGAGCGAAATCCCGGTTGAGGATGAGATAATCTCCTCTCTTAAAAGCGAGGAAGAAGAGGTCCTCTCTTCTTTCCCTTTTTCTGCCGTTGTAGGTGCCAGTGCTGCAAAAAGAGCTCTCCTATTGGTACTGATCAATCCTGCGGCCGGGCCGCTTCTGCTTCACGGAGAGAGAGAAACTGGCAAACATACTCTCCTGTCATCCGTGCGAAACCTTCTCCCTTCCGTTCCGTTTTTTTCCATAAACTACATGACTCCGGAGGATGCAATATTTCGTGGATCGAGTAGTGCGGTGGAGCAGTCCTCCGGGGGCTTTATTCTTGTGGAGAGGCTTAACATTCTGGAGTCCAGAACTGTGGCGAGAATAATGGCAGCGGCGGACCAGTTTCTTTTTACCGTACTCGCTACCATGAACGATGAGGATGCTCCTCTTGATGCTGCGCTTACAAACAGGTTTTTGAGGGTGGGCATGGATAAAGTAACGGACCTCGAAGAGAGAATTGAGGTCATAAAGAGAGTCAAGGAATTCAGGCAGGACCCAGCGAGATTTTCTGCGCGATTTCGTGCCGAGAAGCAGGTTGCCCGGCAGGTTGAAGACGGAAGAAAGATCATACGAAGAGTTCAGACAGATAATAGGGTTCTCTCTGCAGTGAAAAAAACAGTAGGACCAATAGGTGCCTCTGAGGAACGGATGCTGGAACTCCTGAAGGCGAACGCTGCTATTGACGGGCGTACATGGTCTACTATAGAGGATATCGAGGATATTCTGCCATTGTTTGCCAGAAACTGACCTCTTTTACCCATGCTTGAGGAATTTATTGTTATCGCTCTTAATAATCACATCTGAGAATTACTCGTGAAAATCATAAGTTATAAATACCCGTAGAGGCATAGGGGGTGTAAAGATTCATGGAGGAGCAAGACATGAAGAAGAAAATAGCAGTAGGCATCCTTGTGGTGCTAATGATAAAAGTGAGCATGGTAGGGACATTTAGTAGCAATGTGAAAGCCTTCGATACAAATCCGACACCGTTCGGTTATATTGAATGGTCTAATGGCACATCGGCCACGGTTTACGGTGTTGCTTGGAATACGGCGGGAACCCACGCTATGATGGTGGGTGACAATTACGCAACCGATCTGAACTGGTCCAGTCAGAGCATAACGAATATAACCGGTTTCTCGAGCGGCGATACATTGAACGATGTGTGCTACGACCCCGCCGGCGTTTTTTACGCGGTTGGAAACGATTCGTCTGGTGTCCTGACGGCATACAGCTGGGCGCCCGATAGTTCTATGCAGTATAAGAATACTGGATTGACCACATCCGGGACATTTAAAAAAGTCGCAATGGGTAGTGACGGATTTATGGCGGTTGGGGAGTCAAGCGGGGCCCCTCTCGTCAAATATTATGATATTGTTGCTAATGGTTTGTGGAGGAACATTACTCTAAGTGGAGGTTATCCTGCGACGGCTGTTTCCTTTGTGAACGGGACCTTCTTTATTTTCGTTGAGGCATCTGTGGGTACCGATTTGTACAAGATATCCGAAGCGGATGCGAAGTTGGGAGATAGCACTGCCACCTTTATCGTTAATTATCCCGATTTAACTGTAAATGATGCGGCAAGCAACGGCGACGATATTACGGCAGTCGGTTATAACTCGGAAACCAACGGAACCATTTTCACATTCAACGCAGCAAACGGAATTGTGGAGTCTCCGCTGAATGTGACGGTTACGAACAACGACTCAGCATATAATATTGAGTTTGTGGGAATCGCGTGGGACAGCACCGGCACCTGGGCGACCCTTGTCGGACATGATTATGCGGGAGGAGAGCCTGTTCCTGTGGTTTATTCCTATAAGGTAAGGTCAAAATACGCTGCCAAACTTGCTTATTCCGGTGGCGATTCCACACTGGGTGTCGCCATACGCCCGCCGCACAGTCCTGCATCATCCACAATAGTGGGCACCGGCACGGGTGGAGCAACAACGCTTTCCACAACCACGGCGACTCAGCCTATTACAGTGGCAACGATATATCCGCACATAAATTACATTGATATATACGATAATGCGAGTAACTCGTACATGAACAGACAGATGAATGTGGATGAGGGCTCTGCAACCGATGAGTTCTACTATGTGGAGGTTGACGCCTACTACGGAGATGCTGTAAGCGGCCTGAGCTGGTCCGATATCAATACGGTTGATGTTTATGCTTGGTATGATAACGGTGCCACTCTGCTCGATAACTACGATAATACCGAACCTGTCGGAAAGGAGAATGTTCAGTTCCACTTCCAGTATGCATATAATTCTGGTGTGCCTACATGGCAGATCGTATATCCATCTGGCGGTGAGGTGCAGTTCTTCTCGTCTGCATGCAGTGATACGGCTGTAACCGCTTACAATCATGTTCTCAGGTTTGCCTTCGCACCCCAGCAGCAGGTCCATAATGGTTCAGCCGGCATAGAAGGCACCAATGTGGCACCTGATAACAGGTATAACACAACAGGCTCTTGGGTTGCGCAGGATCAGAGTTCCGTCAACGCTCTTAACGACCCCTACACATGGGATATGCATGTTTATGTTGAGGATAGCACCGGCTCGGCGTTTGTCAGTGCCTATGACGAGTTCGGCATCTATAAGTTCACCGACCTCGGCACATGGAGCATTCCTGGCGACCTGAGCGCCTCTGCGGCACCTAACACTGCGGGAGTTCAGATGACAGTGGGCGGGTCTGCTACATTCGACCTAACCTATCGTTCCAACTGTGAGTATCAGATACGGGTTTACATGGATAATGATCTGCTGAGCGGGACTACGGCTGATGTAATCCCTGCCAGTCATCTGACGGTCTTTGGTGGAAATATGACCAAGGCACTCTGTTTTGCGGGTTCGGGTTCGGCGAATGCAATATACATTGTCGGTAATGTTACGGCGGTGGCTCCGTACCCGACGGGTACATCCACCACAACGACTCAGGCAGGCAATGCGCTGCAGTGGACCGTTGACATACCTGTTGTGGCCGAAGCCTCCTATACTGCCAATGCGGTGTATGAGATACTGCATCTGTAGGTATAGAACAAAACCCCTTTCCTTTTCCTATTTTTCAGCACAATTCTTTTATATGCTTTCTCTCATTCTCCCTTTATGAAATATGCGGCTATTATGATGCTGGCACTGATCGTTATCTCCTCGCTCGCTGTATTTCCATACATCCAATCCGCAGCGGGTGAGAACGCGGATACTGTTTCCCTAAATCTTCCATATTGTGCCCCTCGAATCAATGCTAGCACGGGAAATCCTGCTGTGGTTGCCGGCGTGTATCACAACCTTTCCATCAATATCGGCCATAATTTTTCATCGGTGAATGTGTCCGTTTTCAGGGGAAATACAACTTTTTCCTTTCTTTATTCTCACGGAAACTGGACATCTCCAATCGGAAACGAAAGGCTTCTGGATACGGGGCATTGTGCTGCCAATACCACGACCGTTCTTTTCGTTTTGGGAGTTCCTCTCGGCAGTCTAATCGGCAACTGGAACATATCCGTGGATGTGGACGGTTCCCCATTTTACAGCGGTTTTATAACTGTGGAGGTGCCCTATCCGCATTTCAGCATGGCCACTCCGGATTTTGTATTTCGTGTGGACCCTTTTACCAATGAGGTTCTGTATCCCACGGTGGATACTTACAAAGTACGGCTTGGAAATCCCGGAAATATCCCTCTGGAGATTCATCCTGAATTCGAATCCTTCGAGAATATGTTCGCTATTACGAATGCTAGTGGGATTTTCATTCCGCTGGAACAGAGATATCTTCACCTGTCTTTTACGGTGCCGTCGTGGAGCCCTAGGATTATAAAAACCCATGTGTCCGTTATTGGCACCCCTCTGTTTATCATTCCCCCCAACCCCGGTACTGCGAATATAAATTCCAGTTACAAACAGACATTCAATGTGGAGATTGATGTTGTGCGGCAGGGGTACGAGTTGCTTGACCTAGGTGATGTTACTGTTCAGTACAAAAAGACGCTCTATGCGGATTATAACTCGGAGATAGGGCTCGACCTCTTTTTCGTCGGGACAAAAGATATAACTCTGGATGTGAGTACGGAATCCGTAAGATTGGACAGAATAGCCCTTGAAAACGCTACTGTTTCCGCCCCTGTTCTCATACCTCTGACGAATACATCCGAAAGGCACATGCACCTTTCCCTTAATACTTCCAGTCCCCGGATAACAGCCATGGTGGAGTATCATCTGAAAGCGGTTGATTCGTCACTCAGCAGGAACTTTTATACTGAGGTCGTGGTTGGGCCTAGGCCTGTAAAGCCCTTTGACGGTAGTTTCTACATCAATATGATAGGTATATCGCTCTTTCTTATCTTCCTTATTGTTCTTGTAGGTTATGCGGGGGTATTGTATCGCAGGCATAGAAAGGAACAAGATGAAAAGACGGATGATGAGCGTGAAAAGGCGATACATCGTGCAAGGAAGGGTGCGGAGAAGAGAGCAAAGGTGAAGAGATATACGAGCCACCCCCCCCGTTCTCAAAGGAAAACTGATGGGAGGTCGGAAAAACGAAGGTCCGGAAAGCGGCGCTAATATTCTCAATTCTGATTCTCAAATACAGTAAGATAGGCATAAAATACATATACTATAAAGAGTATGGGGGAGTAAGTAATCGAATATTGTGGAGGAGTCCGGATGAAGAAAATAGGAACCATGTTCGCTGTCGTTCTTTTCATATTGCCATCTCTGATGTTTTTTACAGGGGTTTCAGGTCTTGACAGCCCGAAGCTGGGCGTTGAATCCACACAGACACCCACAACAAATGTTCTGAAAACCACATATTTTGATGCCATGGGACATAAAGGTCTTATAGCAGATGAAAACGGAACGGTCTTCATATTCGAGGAGTACGAAACGAGATGGATTAATCTGAGCACCGATTCCAACATGACCTTCTACGGCTCCACATACCGCTCGTTAGACGATTCTTTCTATTTAATGGGGTATAATGTGAGTTCCGGGGGTGGAATAATGGAGACTATGAATTACTACCGTTCAGGGAGCACAGTCAGATCTTATGACATAGACAGCGGCCATACCCTGACAAATGTCTCCGCAGGAGTTACCGGTAATGATGGGGAATGGGAGCCTAGCAGAGAGTATGTTTATGAGTCCAGTTCCTCGTCTGTTAGTGTAGGAGATATACGGTGCACGAATGTCCCTAACGCATATATAAGCGATTTATGGAGTTCGGGCTCGGTCAATCTCAATGGTTCCTCCCTAAGCGGTATGCCTGCCGCGGAGCATGTTACTCTTGTGTACTCCGGGACAAATGGCACATGGGATGTGCGGGGCAGCCTCTCCGGTCTTCAGGTGGGGAAAGCGGCAACCGGTTCCTCTTTTCTGTTCGACAGCGGTATAAATACCAATCGGGTGGAAATATATCTTACGACAGGCACTCCGGTTGATGGCGATGGTATTGAGTTTAATGTTAAAACGGACTTGAGGAATAATTATGTTGTGGGAAGCGCTGTGCTTTCTTCAAACAGTGATGCGGCAACACCCTTAACCCCTATGTCAGCCACGGTTGCGAAGGATATCGGTAATCATTATTATATAGACTGCGATGATGACGGGCTTGTTTCCCCAGGTGATGTTCGGATAAGCCCTTTTTATCGTCTGTTTATGAGATATGCCGCTGACCCCGATACACTCATGGCCATGGAGTTCAACAAGACCGGAGAAAGCGGCCTCATGGTGGGCCATTCCTCTCAGGTATACATAATTATCTCAGCTGGTAGCCGGACCCAAATATCTGGGATTACGGGCGTGAATTTTAATGATGTTGCTTATATCGGGGGCGAGGGGAAAGGGATGTACATCGCAGTTGGCAGAAACTTTACTACCGATGATCCCGCTCTCTATCTCATCGATGCCGAAAACTCAACATTCTATAACCTTGATGCCGCAAATATGGCAGCGGCCTACGGTTCTATCTTTACATCGGTTGATTGGAGCTCTGAAAATGAATATGGTCTGGTAGTCGGAAATGGCGGTAATTACTATAAACTTGTCAGAAAAACTCCTTACGACTATGTGCTCGAGCCTCTGTCTCTTCCCGCTGGTTATTCTTCTCCGTTTTTGAATTCTGTTAGATGGACGAAGAGCGAAACGGAAGCTGTCATCTGTGGTTATGGGGGAATTATCTTTGTCTATCACCCGGATACCGGCGGGACTGCGGCACTAGACAGTGGCACCCAGCGGGACCTTTTCTCTGTGGGTATCAGAAAGGAGGCCAGCCCCGGCTTTACCTATATTGTGGGTTCCGCCGGCACGGGTCTCTATTATTCCTATAACACCGACACATCATCGACCATAACAGCAAATGTTTACTATCCGCATATCAGCTCTTACGGCCTTAAGGACGAGCACGGGTTTGATATAGATAATAAAATGACCGATGTGGATTCCAACATAAGTTTCCATGTTCAGGCTTACTATGAGGCTGGCTGGTCAGAGGCTCAGGTAGACATTTACGCATGGTACGACAATGCCGGCTCAAGAAACACATATGATATTAATGAGAGTGATGTTGAAAATTCAACACGCGCCATCCATCTGAGATACACTGGGGGGAGTAACGGCTCCGCCACCGGCACATGGTCCATTGTCTATCCGCAGGACTACTCATGGTATGGCTTTGAGAGGCCTGTATTCCTGAGCAATCAGAGCGAATCTGTGACCGTAGGTGCATATGAGTATCATGACCTTTTCCTGAATGTAAGCCTCGGACCGCAGATGTTTCGCTCTCTGAATGATGGCATGACATATCTGAATGATACCTCTGCATTGACCGGCTTTAACGATGACAATACATGGAACTATCAGATTGTCGTAAGCGACATATCTACTGGTGTAAATGACACTAGATACAGCGAGTTCGGTCTCTATCAGTACACTTCAATAAGCATTACTGGCTCCCCCTCCGGTGCGGCTCCCCCCGGAACGAATAATCTTTCTCTCGGTGGCCCAACGGTTCTCAAGTACTCTTCAAACACATATTACGGAATTAATGTGTCTGTTACGGACCTTACTGATGGTGCAGGCGACTCCATAACCGCAAGTAGTGTTGGAGTTGTGAACTGGGATGGGAACATAGGCGGCGTTAGCGAAATGGGATATGTATCCGGCTGGCCCGTTCATTTTGCCGCCGCGGATACTCCCTTAAAGGTTTGGGGAAATTCCAGCACATTTTTGAATCCTGCTCTGACAGGAAATTATACATTCGCTACATGGCCGGCGTTTATGCTTCAGGACCGTCCGGTTCATGTGGATTCAGACGATATTGATTTGGGGCGACACCTTACTCCCTGTCCATATATTTATTCCACAGGTAGCGGACTGCCCGATGCCCTGGATTATTATTACCATACCTCTGGAAGCAGTTCCATTGAAGTGGGCGATATTCGCCTCAGCAGAACGGTTGTGGGGTCTTATGACTACCCCGCTTACTCTGTAGTTCAGTCCGGTGACCTTGATGTTGGAGTATTAGCCGGCTCCCTTTCAGCTTCGATATCGGGCCCAGATCAGGAGTGGACACGGGGTGAGGCAGTATATTACGATTATGCGAGTGTGGTTTCGGTAGGCAACTGGCGCATAACCAGCTATGACACCTCTCTTTACTGGTATCTTGACATACCCATTTCAACGCCGGAAGGCACATACACGGGAGTGATAACATATACGATTATACATCAATGATTGAGGAGGAAATGAAATGAAAGAAAAATGGAAGATAGTTCTGAGTCTGGTACTGGTCCTTATGATGCTTGTAATACTTATACCCTACAGTAGCATGGATGGCAGAGGGAGAGATACCGGCTCATCACCGATTGAGGAATTGCGTATTCTTCCGACCGGAGAGCACTGGGGCATGGCATGGAGCGATAACGCAGAATATGCGGCCATAACCGGGGACAAAGAGCTTTTTGTTTATAAGGAAGCAGGCAATGCGGTCATAAATTATTCCTCCCTCATTGGAAATAATTTCTATCACGATGTGGAATATGATGACAGTATCGGAGACATGCTTATGGTAGGCTACCAGTTCGGTGACCCCAGCTACAGCACTGTTGATAGATTTCTTTATGAGCCCGCAGGTACAGTGATTGACGATACAGGCGACCCGTTGCAGACTGATTCAACATTAAAAGTGACCGGCAATGACGGTAACTGGACATACGGAAGCGAATATGTCTATTCTGCGGCCAACACCACGGTGGTCTCTGCGGATAACATGAGACTTACCGATACCCCAATGGCGACACTAAGTTATTCTGGGACTGGTTCTGCTTATCTGGAAACATCTTTACTTCAGAAGATGCCGATTGCCGAAACGGTGTATTGCAATTACAGCATTGGTTTTGGCTCATGGTCTGTGTGGGGCACGCTGTCCGGTCAGCAGGCTCAGAGGGCAACAACTGGAAACGATTATACTTTGGACTCGGGCATAAATTCGGGAAAACTGACCTTTATGATTAATGGCACCGCTGCAGACGCTGAACAGATTATAATTTACATCTATGTTGACCCTGCTGGTTTTCCGGTTCGCTCGACAGTGCAGGCCTCTGATTCTGATATCGGCACTCCTTTAGAAGCTTTGATTGGGGGGGCCGACTATAATACCGCTCAGACAAACTATGTCGTTGACAAAGATGGTGACGGCTATCTCTCTTCGGGGGATATAAGAATAACAACTCTTGCCGAAGTTTTGAACCAGTATACAGGCGCTTCTTCCGGTGAGTTCTATGACCTTGCTCTCAATACCAGTTCAAGCACTTCCGAGCCGATGATGGCAGTGGGTATCAACTCTGAGATTGCGGCATATGCCGGAGGAATATGGAGTTACAAATCTCTTCCCGCGCCATATAATACCTCGACATATTATTTTTACGGTGTAACTCTGGATGAAACTACCAGTCGGTTCTACCTAGTGGGAGAGAACAGTACGGGTTCCAAGGCCGCTGCATTTGTTGCGGTACCGGGAGCAGGAGGTCCTGGTGATTACATTTTTTATGAAATAACGGCCGGCCTTCCAGCAGACATAAAGTTACTTATAAACATTGACTGGAACCAGGATTACAACTACGGTATTGCGGTTGGCGAGAAGGAGAGCGTTTACAAACTACAGTATGACGCCTACAACAATTCTGGAATCTGGACCATGCTATACCAGGGGTCTGTAAGTGGTTACATGCAGGCTGTGAAATGGACGCCCGATAACGAACGGGCTATTATGGCTGATGTTGATGCCAATATTTTCAGTTACGATGTAAGCACAGAGGTTGTCAGTTATGTGGGACAGATGCCTTCTGCAAACAGTATTTTTGAGATCGCCATGAGGCCACACGCAAGCACACCGTATGCAACAGCAATTGGGACCAATACCATCGGAAACTATTACTATACTACAAGCAGTACCGGTACGAACATTATAGCAAATGTTGACATACCAACCATCAATGACTATGACATAGAAAACGGTGCGGGAGTCAGTATACTTAATGCTATGACCGATGTGGATTCCACCTACATGTTCTATATCGATGCCTACTATGTTGGTTCGGGGAACATAAATCTGTGGGATAGGATAGACATGGACATATATGTATGGAACGACCTCAACAACGGACAGACCTCGTATCCTGCAGAATCTCTTACAAATAGCTGTACGGCATTCCATCTGAATTATACGGGCGGCAGTAATGGTGCCGCTACCGGTGCATGGACGGTGAAGTTTCCGGATATCGGTGGGGATAACTATCAGGAGGTCAGCATAGTGAACCAGAGTGAAACCTTTGCCGTGGAAGCAGACGGGTACGAACATCACTATCTCTTTTTTAATGTGACATTCGGGCCGCAGCTGCGTTACAGCGGGAATACCGCTATGACCGATGCGGGAGATACCTCCGAATTGCTGGGCTATAATGATCCGGATACATGGAACATGGAAATTCGTGCAGTAGATGGAACCCTTCCCACAAATAAAGAGTCCAAGTACACTGAGTTTGGCTTATATAAGTACACATCAATCACAGTAAGCGGCAGCCCGTCAGGGGGTGCACCTCCGGGAATGAGCGTGAACTTATCTCACCCGAACAGGGTGTATTACTCTGCCAACATAGATTATCAGGTGGGCGTTAAGATAGGAAATCTCACCGATGGGGCCGGTCACATAATTCCGGCAACCAGCGTTTCTGTCATGGCACCTGATGTTGATGCGGGTGATTCCAGCATCTCCACGAAGACATACTTCACGGCAGCAGACAGCGAACTTGCCGTATGGGATTTACCCTCCCCTTATCTGGGAGGTAACGGGACCTTCGGAGATATTGCTGGGGGAGATATCCTCCCTTATGTCGAATACGCTTCGGGAAGCCTTGTTTCCACTGGCCATTATGACGAATACAGACACCTCATTTCTGTTGCGAATGCCCGGGTTACCAGTGTTGACGGCAGCTGGACCCCATCCAGTGATTATGTTTACATCGATGCGGACTCGGACTATGCCGTAAGCGAAGGGGATATTCGCGTTACTGCATACGCCCCCTATAACTCTGGCTCTGTCGTATCAGCCGGAGATACCGATGTGGCAACCACCCTCGTAGATCTCAATAATGCGGCGACAACGGGCCCAGACCACAAGTGGTCTCCAGGAGTCGATGAATTTATCATAGACAAAGACGGAGATGGGAATATATCCGCACTGGATGTCAGGGTTGGGCCAACCTATCTTGTTACGGGTGTCTACTGGTATATCGATATCCCTGCGGGAACCGCAAGGGGTTCATATGTCGCCACAATAACATACACGATATATCACCCCTAAACCCTTTAAACTTCCGTTTAAACTCAGGAGAGAGGAGCATGAGAGAAAAAAGATGGACCGCCGCATTTACCCTTATAATAGTGTTTGCCATACTATCCCCCCCATCCTTTGCGAGCTCTGAGCCTCTCGTTTCAGATGTTGAAATAAAAATACCCGGCGAATCTCTCGTTTTTTCAGGAGATGTTCCTGTGATTGTGCGCGGGATAATTCACAATATGAGTTTTTCCATTTCTCCCTTCTCCGGAAGTGTGATTCTCGAACTCCGTTACGGGATAGCGGGGGGGGCCTCGTTTAACGATACTACGAACTATCAATGGAGCTTTAATTCAACATCCGGTGATTGGGTCGACGAGCTTTACGGAAGATATATTATACCCGAAGACTGCGGGGTTTACGGAAATTCCCTCTCCTTCCATGTTGGCCTCTCAACCTCGGCATACACTGGCACATGGTTTCTTTCTGTTTCTCTGGATGGAGTTCAGATTTACAACACCACCGTAGATGTGAGAGATTACAGCGTTGGCCTTGCCGTGCAGAGCGTCAATACGGTATTTACCATATCTCCGTTCAGTTCCGAGAGTAAGACTTCCGAATATCATATTCGGGTAGAGAACAAAGGAAACATCCCTTTGAAATTATCTGTTCTCTTCGGCGACTATCAGCCTCTCTTTATGGTGACGAATATCACCGAGCCGCTCCATGTGGGGGAAAAGAGGGACCTTTATGTAACCCTGAATTCCATTCCATGGTCTCCGAGGGTTGTCAACATAACCGGAGTCGTTCACCCGGCGGTTCCGAATTATTTGGTTTCACCGGGAACCGTGAGTTTCGCAACGGTGGCTGACCAGACCTTCAACCTGAGAATTGAGGTGGTAAGACCGGGCTATAACCTTGTTAGAATCGGGAATACCATGGTCCAGTACCGCGAGACCATTGCTGCAAACTACGGAAAAGCAGTAACGGTTGATATGTACCTGTCCGCAATCAATTCCACCGGAACAACCACCGTTTCAATCTCGGCAGACCTTCTTACCTTATCGTCAATTATGGTGGATAATGAGAGTTCGGGACAGGATATCACGCTGCAGTTGAGCAATAACAGCGAGAGTCATTTGGCGATTATCGTGGAGCCGGTGAAGCCATCTTCCACTGCTTATCTCAACTACGACATAAGGGATGCCGTCACTTCCGACAGAAAAGTCATCAGCACAGAGATTGTGGTTGGCGTAGCACTTAATCCGGAGAGCGGGAATGGTCTGATTCTTCTTATATTAATTTCAATGGCGGGACTTTTTATCATAAGCATAATCTTTATAACCTTTATTCACTTCAGGAAGGAAGGACAGAGGAAAGAGGTGAAGACCTCTTCGAAGACTAAGAGACGCAAAAGGAAGATGTAACGAAGACGAGGCAGAAGGAGGAACATTAATATATGAAAGGCCGGAGCCGAAACAGGAGCCATTTGAGAGTCTATATTATCATTTCAGTGTTAACTTTATCTGCGGCTCTGATCATTCCGTCCTTATCTCTGGGTGCCGGTACGGGTGTGGGCGTATTTAACAGTCCGCCGACTTTTGTCGGTCTTTCCATTATTGACCATGTTGACCGCGTTGGCATCTATGTTTCGATTTCCGATTATAACG
>JAJSAE010000028.1 GCA_024281315.1 archaeon
ACGGTCCCTCTGCGTTCGGCCCCATGTCGTATCCGAAGATTGACGCAAAGCATGCGAAATACTCGGTTGTGCTAACCGATAACCTTGTCCCGTATCCCAATGTCCCCATAAGCATACCCCAGCATCAGGTGGATTATGTGGTTTCGGTGGAGCGGTTAGGGGACCCGGATAAAATAATGACCGGCACCATGAGGATAACCTCTTCTCCCACAAGACTCAAGATTGCAAGGTACGCCGCTCAGTTCGTGAAAGAGACCGGATACCTCAGAAACGGATTCTCGTTTCAGGCAGGAGCCGGCGGAATATCACTGGCGGCCACGAAGTTTTTGGGGGAGATGATGAAGAAGGAGGATATACACGCATCCTTTGCAAACGGTGGTACGACAAAACCGCTTATCGACATTCTGAATGCGGGGCTCATCGATGTCCTTGTGGACGGCCAGACCTTCGACCTTGTGGGAATAGCCTCCCTTATAAACAACCCGAAGCATGTGGAAATCGGGGCCGACTTCTACGCCAACATACATAACAAGGGCTGCAATGTCAATACGCTGGATGTTTCTTTCCTAGGGGCAACGGAGATCGATACGGACTTCAATGTCAATGTGAACACGCACTCCGACGGCGTTCTGCTTCATGGTATAGGGGGGCATCAGGATGTGGCTTCGGGAACGAAGATGGCCATGATGCTCGTCCCTTCGAGGAGAGGGAGGGTGCCCATAATTGTGGACAGGGTTCAGACCGTAACAACTCCGGGCGAGGTTGTGGATGTGGTGGTAACGGAGAAAGGAATAGCCGTTAACCCGCGCCGCGACGACCTGCTGGAGGTCCTGCACGGTTCATCCCTGCCCATTATGACAATAGAGGACCTGAAGGACAGGATTCAGAGAGAAACCGGGAGGCCGAAGGAACCGGAGTTCGAGGATCGAATAGTCGGGCTTATAGAATACAGGGACGGAACGATTCTGGATGTTATACGGCAGGTGAAGGTCTAGTCTCACTCCCATCTGACAATATATACGCAGTCGATGGACTCGTCCGGTGTTGTCCTGTTTATGGTGCCCCCGCTCTTGGTGACATCCATGAGGCCTCTTATGGCTCCTTCCCAGATGTCGCAGATGAACTTCTCCGTTCCCACCTCTTTCATCGTTATCTTAACCTTTCTCTCGCCCAGTTTCTCTATTACAATATCTCCGTAGTTAAAAAGGGTCTTGTAGTTTAATCTCGCCTTTTCAAGCAGTTTTTCCATGCCGACAAAGGAGAAGATAAAGGAGAATATTCCAAGGTCCATAGCAGTGTATCTGGCTGCTTCGTATACCTGCTTTCTGCCTTTGTTTTTTATGAGCCATTCGTAAAGAAGATGGTTTTTGCTGATGGGGATCCACTCTCCGTCTCTCGGCGCTCTGCTGAATCCGGCAAAGCTCATTGCCTCTTTCAGGCCCTGCTGCCCCCATTTTTTCTTTATGTATTTCAACTGACCGTTGATGACGGCTCCCTTGCATTTGCGATTATCCATGTATAGGAAATGCCTTAAGTCCTATTTATTTCTTTGCACCACTGCTTCCGGTTATGAGATTGGGCATATTGCCCCTTATTACCTGCTCTGTTGCATAACTCCATTCTGAGTTAGAGACTGCGCTTATTCACCTTCCCTATTTCTACCCCATCGTTTTTTTAACCGTGTGAAACCTCTTGTTTTTCACAGTTTTAGCATCATATTGTATATCAGAAACTTCCT
>JAJSAE010000029.1 GCA_024281315.1 archaeon
CTGGTATGTGGTCACGGAATCGTTGTAATAGAGCGAGTTGGCAGGTGAAACCACGGATGTACCTACAGAGCCGTAGTTCAGCAGAAGCCGGGATACAACGGTCTGCTTGTCGGTGCAGTGGGCCATGGCCTGCCTGAATGGAAGGAGGTTGAACGGCTCCTTTCTGAGGTTCCAGCCCATGTAAACATATCCGAGTTCTGGGGTTCTGGAAATGCTTATCTGAGGATTTTCCATCAGTTGTGGCAGGTATCCGGGCGAAATGGTCCATGCTATGTAATCTATTTCGCCGTTCTGAAGGGCCATGACCGCAGAGTCTGTGCTTTGATATATGCTAAAACGCAGCCTGTTTATATGCTCTGGGCTCGGCCATCCTCTGAAATAATCCTCATTGGCATCCAGTTGAATGTACTGCAGTTTTTCCCATGTGGAGAATTTGAACATTCCCGTTCCAACCGTCCCCTTCTGATAATCAGCCGGGTCCGTCGGCCAGGACATCTTGTCGTCCCCTGTATGCTCCTTCCAGATATGCTCGGGGAGAACGATGGTTGCAAGGGTGTCGCTCACAAAATATGCGTATGGTTCGGACAGATGGAAGTGGACAAGATACGGGTCATTAGAGTCCACCCACGCCCCTACCCAGTCTGGCGTTCCGTCCGAATCGTTATCCCATATTAGCGGCATGACGGTCGAGAGATATCGCGGCACTTGCGCACCGTACCCCGCAGTCCCTGCAAAGAAGTTGTAGGTAAATACAAGGTCTTCTCCGGTAACAGGCTCTCCGTCGTGCCATTTTATATCGCTTCGGAGCGTCAGGTTGGCCCACCTCGGATTTTCTGGGGTGTATTCCAGATTCTCCGCCATCCAGAGTATGTTCTCCTGTTCCTTGTTTCGCCCTATCGGTGAATCATAAAACCACCCGATAACTTTCCATGTCCATACATCGTTAGCCCCGCATGGATTCAGGGTCTTTATGTCGTCCTGTATTGCAATGTTGAGAACATTATCCGCTCTAAGTTTTGTCTTTTCGTTTGCGGCACTGCTGTTGTTCGGAAGTATGGCCAGACTGCTGATAACCATCAGCAAGACCACTGCGATTGAAATGCCCGCCCGGTTTCCGTTTCCCCTTATCATACTATCAATCTCTCCCGCACCCGAAGCGTGTTTAAAGGGTTTTAATCCTCAGATGCAGTGAAGAAATCGTTTTTCCGCTATAAATACTTTTGCCTGTTCCTTTCAGTTCTTTGTAGGGCCTGCGAAAGATATAATTACTTCTTCACGATAGGGTACCGATGAACTCTGTAAGGTTCATAGAGAGGGTAGAACGAAAAGGCCTTGTACTCTCGCCGGCTGTAAAACGCATACTTGACCTGCAGTTAACAAACATGGGTCTTACAAGGGATATGCTGAGCCCCAAAATGGCCGAGGAGTACATTGCCAGAGTATCGTCTGCAGCCTCTTTTGTTATCGGGCCGGAGGCCGGTACGGCATTGAAGAACCTTATGTATCGGGAATTGAGGGAGGAGGCCCCCGAGTATTTTGCCTCCATGGGCCTGCTGTAATCTTATATACCTTCCTTCCTTACTGTTTTCCATGCTTGCGGTTGTGGTAACTGGAATGCCCGGGGCTGGTAAGGAGAGCGTGGTCAAGAGGGCCGGAGCGCACGGCTTTTCCGTTTATCGTATGGGCGATGTTGTCCGGGATTTTGCGGAGCGGAGCAGTGCCCCATCGGAAGATGTTGGAAGATATGCCAGTGTGGAGAGAGAGACCAATGGAAAAGAGATATGGGCCCGCCGTGTACTTGACAGAGTTAACCGTGATTCAGCGGAAAAAATGGTCATAGACGGATGCAGGAGCGATTTCGAGATTGCAGCGTTCAGGGAGCATTTTGGTGAGAACATGTTTCTCCTTGCAGTGCATTCTTCCCCGAAGACGAGGTATGAAAGGCTTGTGACTAGAGGAAGGGCCGATGCACCGAAAGACCGGGAGGAATTCGATGAGAGGGACAGAAGGGAGCTGGAATGGGGTCTCGGGCGTGTCATTGCTCTTGCGGATCACATGATTGTCAATGAGGGTACGCTTGAAGAGTTCTTGAAGAGCATCGATGATTTCTTTGAAAAACTATCGTATTCTGGCATTGGAAACCTTTAAGAATAACCGCCATATAACCGCCAACTACCCAATATAAGGAGGCTGTTAAATGTTTGAAGTAAGATTCCATGGAAGAGGCGGCCAGGGTGCGGTTATGGCTGCACAGGCCCTTGCATCCGCTGCCTTTTCAGAGGGAAACTACGCTGTTGCCTTCCCCTATTTCGGTGCCGAAAGAAGGGGAGCCCCGGTTCTGGCTTTCACCAGAGTGGATTCAAAGAAGATATACCGCAAGACTCAGGTATATGAGCCTGATTTTGTGGTAGTCCTCGATGATTCTCTGCTCGAGATGGTGGATGTTACCGAAGGCTTGAAAGACGGAGGCGTAGTGGTGGTCAATACCAGAAAGAAGCCGGAAGAACTGGCCCTCGGAGAGAACATAAAGGTTGCTACAGTGGATGCCACAGGCGTTGCCCTTGAAGTTCTTGGCCAGCCCATAACCAACAGTTCCATACTCGGAGCTTTCGCCAAGGCAACCGGGGCGGTATCCATGGATGCCATAGAGAAAGGTATCATGGACATCTTCGGCAACAAGATAGGTATGAAAATTGCCGAGAAGAACTGCAGAGCCGCAAAGGCCGCCTATGATAGAACTATTTCCGCAGACGGAAGGCCGAGGGAGAAGGAGTTTGAGAAGAAGCCAAAGTGGCTCCCGGATGTGAAAGAACTCCCTATCGGTGGTGCCGGTGTGAAAATGGAGACCAATGCAGGAATGATTGGTCCCGGTTCGTTCCTCGAAAACAAGACAGGGGGCTGGAGAACATTTATGCCGATTGTGGAAAACGACAAGTGTGTAGCATGCCAGCTGTGCTGGTATTTCTGCCCGGAAGGATGTATAACCATGGTGCCTTATGATAACAACAGGTTCAAGAAGGGCATTGCAATAGACCTTGATTATTGTAAGGGGTGCGGAATATGCGCCCATGAGTGCCCCACTCATGCCATTGAGATGAAGAGGTGATAAGATGAAGAGAGTAGTTACAGGAAATTATGCAGCCGCCTTTGCGGCCATGAGAGCAAGAGTGAATGTTGTAGCAGCCTTTCCCATTACGCCTCAGACATTCATCGTGGAGCACATCTCCGAATTTGTCAATGACGGAATAATGGACTGCGAGTTCATCCGGGTGGAGTCGGAACACTCTGCAATGAGTGCAACCGTGTCCGCATCAGCCACAGGCGCAAGAGCCTTTACTGCCACGGCATCTCAGGGTCTCGCCCTTATGCACGAGATTCTTTTTACGGCAAGCGGTATGAGGCTTCCCATAGTCATGCCCGTGGTGAACAGGACCCTTGCGGCTCCGATAGGCATATGGGCGGAAATGAACGATGTCATGCCCGAAAGGGATGCCGGCTGGATACTTGCCTTCGTAGAGGACAATCAAGAGGTTCACGATATGGTTCTTCAGGCCTACAGGATTGCAGAGGACAATAGAGTTCTTCTGCCGATGATGGTGAACCTCGATGCTTTCATACTTTCTCATACGGTGGAGCCGGTTGACCTGATGGAGCCGGAGGATGCGGACAGGTTCCTACCTTCCTATAAACCGGAACATGCATACCTTGACCCCGAGAGGCCAATGGGTGTGGGGATATTCACTCCCCCTGAGTACATTCAGGAGGAGAGGTATCAGACACACGCAGCCATGGAAGGCTCCAAACAGGTCATAAAGGAGGTCAACGACGAGTTTGCAAAGATGTTTGGAAGAGACTACGGCGGGCTTGTTGAGGAGTACAGAATGGATGACGCGGAGGTTGCCCTTCTCACCCTCGGAACCGTTACCTCCACTGCCAGGGAGGTTGTTGATAACCTGAGAGCGGAAGGCAAGAAGGTCGGTCTTGTGAAGGTCAGATTCCTGAGGCCATACCCCACAGATGAGATAAGAAGCGTTGCCAGCAGAGTTAAGGCCATCGGCATCTACGACAGAGCCATATCCTACGGCGTGGGCGGACCTGCTTACATAGAGGCAAGGAGTGCGCTGTATGGGCATACCGATATCCCGATAAGCAACTATCTTGCTGGAATCGGCGGCAGGGATGTAATGCTCAGTGATATTGAGTTCATGTTCAACGACCTGCTGAAGAATGCCGAGAGCGGAAAGGTAAGAAAGGAGCTTGTCTGGATAAACACCCGGGGGGTGGAACAATGAGTATAGGAATAAAGGATTTACCGGAGGAGAATCTCTTCACTGCCGGGCATACTGCCTGTGCCGGATGCGGAGCCGCAATTGTGGTGAGGAACATCATGAAGGTTCTGGGAGAGAACACGGTGATATACACACCGGCCAACTGCCTGCTGGTGTTTGGTGCCACATACCCGCATATTGCGTGGAAGGTCCCTTACCACCATGTTGCGTTTGAGAATACGGCCGCCTGCGCCACCGGAATGAAGAGGGCGCTGAACACCCTCGGAAAAGAGGATACCACGGTTGTGGGATTTGCAGGCGACGGCGGTACCGCAGATATAGGAATGCAGGCTCTATCCGCAGCGGCAGAGAGGAACGAAGATATCATCTATGTGATGTACGACAACGAGGCATACATGAACACGGGTATCCAGAGGTCCGGCTCGACTCCCTACGGTGCATGGACCACCACCACCCCTGCCGGCAAGGTCATAAAGGGAAAAGAACTCTTCAAGAAGGATGTTGCGCAGATTATTCTGGCCCACAATGTCCCCTATGTGGCCACCGCTTCCGTTGGCTATCCGCAGGACATGCTCAAAAAGGTGGAAAAGGCAAAGAACATGAAGGGCTTTCGCTTTCTGCAGATATACTCTTCCTGTCCAACGGGATGGAGGCACCCCACCGATATAACTGTTGAAATTGCAAATAAGGCTGTTGAATCCGGGATGTGGACGCTCTTCGAAGCGGTTGACGGAAGGATGGAAATAACACACCGTCCCAAAGAAAGGATACCGGTGCAGGATTATCTGAAACTGCAGGGAAGGTTCAGGCACATGAGCGAAGAGCAGATAAGGATTCTTCAGAATTGGGTGGATAAGAAATGGGACAGAGATAGTCGTCTGGAAAAGGCCCTCAAAATGCTTGACGAATCAACGGACTGAGCAAAACCTTTAAACCCCTTAACCCTATTATTTTTATTATGAAGTCCTTGAAGATGTTCCTGCCCGTTCTACTCATGATTTCAGGCTGTACGCTCCTTGCCATATCTGTTATTACGGGAGATGCCGACATTTCAATATTCATAATATTTCCGGTTTTTTCGGGCAGCACCCCCTTATTTGTCTTTTCTGTCATTCTTCTTATTGCAGGATTCATATCTCTTCCCCTGCTCTTTTTCGGCATGGATGAAGTAGCGTTCCCTATCCCACTGTCCGCCATTAACCAGCAGGAAGAGAGAACAGAGGAGGGAACCGCCCCTGCCGGAGCCGGATTAAGAAGTGTTGTTAAGGCGACTGGCGTAATCTTCATCGGCCCAATTCCAGTTGTCATTGGGAGCGATAGCAAAACCGCTCTTTATGCCGCTCTCATTGCCCTTGCCCTCGTGACGGTGGTACTCCTTCTTCTGCTCTTCTAATCACTTCTTCAGTCCGGCTATCCCTTTGATGATGTCGGAGCGGTCTATCATTCCCACTATTTCTCCGTTTTCGACCACGGGTAGCTGGTCAATGTGGTGTTCGTGCATTATAAAGGCGACCTCACTGACATCCTCCTCTGGCTCGGTCGTAATTACCTTTTTTATCATAATGTCCTTAACCGGTCTGTCCGCCACATCCTCGAAGGATGTCTTGATTTCATGGAGTTCAAGACCTGTCCGGATGGGCAGTTCTATCAGATAATCGAAGGGAGTCGGAAGAATTGTCATATTTACCGGAGTGTAGCGCTCTTCTATCAATTTAAGAAAGTCAGCCTCTGCCACGATTCCTTCGAGTTTTCCGTTCTCAACCACCGGCAGTGCGGAGATTTCTGTTTCTGCCAGGATTCTGGCGGCATCCTTTATCGTTGTTTCCGGCCCAACGACCGTAAATTTTTCATTCATTATTTCTTTTACTTTCATTTTCTCACCTCCGGCCTGTCAACCGAGTGTAATTTTTCTATGAGTCTATGTGTGCTGATAAGATAAATACTTTTGCATTGGTTTTGCTCTGTTGCATAAATACTTTTATAAAGCCATGGTGCATATTCATAGTTGTCAAATCACAAAAACCATGGAAGGGATGCACCATGGCCGAGATGGATATAGAGAAGAAGTATATAAGAAATTGGTCTGAGTATAATGAAG
>JAJSAE010000030.1 GCA_024281315.1 archaeon
GGAAGTTTCTGATATACAATATGATGCTAAAACTGTGAAAAACAAGAGGTTTCACACGGTTAAAAAAACGATGGGGTAGAAATAGGGAAGGTGAATAAGCGCAGTCTCTAACTCAGAATGGAGTTATGCAACAGAGCACCCCCACCCAAAACCATTTATACCCTTTATGCGATTTGCACCCATGAAAAGAGCGCTGCCGATTCTGCTTGTGGTTCTGCTGGTCATTCCATCTATATCCGTGCTGGGAAGCTCTATCGCCGGAGAGGGGCTTAAAGCCGCACCTCCCGGCGGAAGCATAGGCCCGGTGATTCGGGAATGGACCCTTCTGGTCTATATGTGCAACGATAACTCCGCCACTCTGCCGTGGCAGGACGATATAGATGAGATGCTGGCCGCAGATACCGATGCTAACATAATCGTTCTCTACGACGGGAACGGAAGCGCGGACAGCAGGCTCTTTTCCATACACGACGGAGAGATTGAGAATCTCACGGCCCCGTTCTTTTCCACGGAGATAAACACGGGTTCTCCGTTTCAATTGAGCGATTTTGTCGTGTGGGGGATGCAGAACTATCCGTCCCGGCATGTCTGGGTGGACCTGTGGGGCCACGGAAACGGCTGGAAAGGCGTGTGCAGAGATATACATCCCTCGGATGTTCTCACACCCTCGGAACTCGGCAGAGCATTTGATGGCATAAAGGAGAAAACAGGTAAAAATGTGAATATTCTGACATTCGATGCGTGCAGAATGGGGGCCATGTCCGTTCTTTACGACCTCCGGGGTTCGGTGGACTATGTTCTTTCCTCGGAGAAGGATGTGCCGGAGAAGGGGCTGCCATATACCATCATTCTCGATAATCTTTCACCATCGCCCGAAGAGACCTCCCAGGTTATAGTGGACAAGTATGTCCGCTGGGCCTCGGCGAATTCCGCTTATTCCGTAACCTACTCTGCGGCAAACATGTCCCTCTTCCAGTCGTTCATGAATGACTTTAACGATTATATCTCTCTGACGACCCCTCTTCTTCCGTACAGGTACGGCAAGATATGGCAGGCCAGAAACCTGACCGAGAAATACGAGCCCCCTGCAATGTACGACCTCAGGAATTTTATAGAGAATCTTCGCAGTGTTGATTATCTTCTGGAAGGCCCCGGCAGAGAACTCATGGAAAAATACAACAATACCTTCTTTGAGATGCACTATTCGAATCCTCTGCCTATAAACGGAATCCGGGCGAAGAACGCCGGCGGTATGTCCATTTATTTCCCGATTCAGGTATTTTCGGACTACACGAGCCAGAGCTTCTATCAGGAGACCGCATGGGGCGACTTCATTGCTGCAATGGAAAAGAGATACGGCGCCGGAATAAACATGAGCGTGGATTACAGCATAGTTCCGGCGGAAACCGGCCCGGGGAGCATATGGCTGGACATAGATACGGGCAATGAGACCGCAGGCCTGAGCGGCACGGCCTATCTTCTGGATAACGACAGGGAGGTTGCAATAAAGAGCGGCTTTCCGTCCATAATCATAAACCCGAAGGATCCTGGTAATTACTCGCTACTCGTTTATCTGTGGAAGAACGGCTCTCTGTACGCAGAAAAGGAACTGACAGATGTCGATGTCCCTGCGTTGCTGAAGCTCTACGGCCTGATACACACAACCTCCGGCAAAACACTTATGGGCGGTATCACCGTTACCAACCCGGTATCGGGAAATGAGGCGGTTGCGGTCTCCAACGAGAGCGGTTATGTTCTCCTTCTGGATATGCCTTCATTCTGTGAAATTGGCGATACGCTGGAGGTAAAGACATCAATAGGGGGTAAAGAGGTGGTCCACAAGATAACGGTTACCGGCTATACAGACAGAAGCAACTTCATCGTTCTGGACGGCTACGGTAACAGCACGGCGGATAGCAGCGAGCCTAAGGGGCAGAACATCTATTTTGTCGGAGGTCTTGCATCCCTGCAGCTGCTGGCGATAGGAATTATAGCCACCGAATTAAAGAGAAAACGGAGGTGAGCGGATGCTGGTAAACACGGACCTCCACATACACGGCCGCTTCTCCGGCGGAGTCAGCAAGAACATGAACCTTAAGGCCACTGCGGAAGGGGCCAAACAGAAAGGGATAGACCTCATGGCTACCGGAGATGCGCTTCATCCGATCTGGCTGAAGGAGATTAAGGAAATGGAAAGAATAGACGAGGGGACACTTCTGCTGGGGGACACCCGCTTCGTTCTCACCACAGAGGTGGAGGACATCCGGAGGGTGCATCATCTCCTCATATTCCCCTCGATATCGGCAGTGGAGGACTTCAGGGAGAGGACAATCATCCGCTCCGGCAACATGGACAGGGACGGAAGAGCAAAAATAATGATGACGGGGGAGGAGATCGCGGAGGCGGCAAGGGATGTTGATACCCTCATAGGCCCCTGCCATGCGTTTACGCCTTGGACGGCAATGTATGCCTATCACGATTCTCTAAAAGACTGCTACGGAGACCTTACGGAATATGTTTCCTTTGTGGAACTAGGCCTCAGCGCCGATTCCGACTATGCGGACAGAATAGAGGAACTCAGGAGGCTTACATTCCTGACCAATTCCGATGCACACTCCCAATACCCGGACAAACTCGCAAGGGAATTTAACAGGTTTGAAATGGACGATGCGAACTTCCAATCGCTGAGAGATGCAATCCTCAGAAAGAGAGGAAAGGCCGTTCTCAATGTGGGCCTGCCGCCGGAGGAGGGAAAGTACAACGAGACCGCATGCACCCGCTGCTTTACGCACTACAGCCTTCAGGATGCAAAAACACGGAAGTGGAAGTGCACCTGCGGAGGGAGAATAAAGAAGGGCGTAAGGGACAGGGTGGAAGAACTGGCAACATACGACAGCCCGAAACACCCGGATTACAGGCCACCCTACATTCATCTTATACCCCTCGGTGAAATCATACGGCTGGCGGTGGGCCACAGTTCCACCCATACGAAGGGGGTACAGAGCAGGTGGGAATCCCTTGTGAACAGGTTCGGCAGCGAGGTTGCGGTGCTGGTGGACACCCCAGTTGGAGAACTCGAAGGTGCGGGAGACCCGGATGTCATAGAGGCAATCCGGGCCTTCAGAGACGGAAAAATCAAGGTTATCCCCGGGGGAGGAGGAGAATACGGCCGCGTTGTGTTCGGCAGTGAGACCGAAGGGAAAAAAAGGGAGAAAAAGGAGGGACAGAGATCCCTTTTTGATTATCAGATTTAGATGTCCTTCTTTATCAGGTCGGCAATCTCGACAGGAACCTTTGCGACCTTCACGCCCACGGATTCGAGGGCCTTTATCTTACTCTCTGCGGTCCCTCTTCCTTTTGCTATGATTGCGCCAGCGTGTCCCATTCTCTTTCCGGGCGGTGCAGTGCGGCCCGCAATGTAGGAATAGACCGGCTTTGTCACATACTCCCTTATGAATTCTGCGGCCTCCTCTTCTGCGGTGCCGCCGATTTCTCCCACCATTACAATCCTTTCCGTCTGCGGGTCGTCCTGAAACATTCTGAGAGCGTTTATGAATGTTGTCCCGATTATGGGGTCTCCTCCGATTCCCACGGCTGTGGACTGGCCTATGCCCGCTTCCGTGAGTGAGTTCACAATCTCATATGTGAGGGTTCCGCTTCTGGAGACCACACCGGTGCTCCCTTCCTTAAAGATTGCATTGGGCATGATTCCCACCTTCGCCTTTCCGGGGGACGCAATGCCGGGGCAGTTCGGCCCTATAACCCTTACTCCCTTCCTGTGGGAGAATGCAAGGATTTCCATGGCATCGTGAACCGGCACATGCTCCGTTATTATGACCACCGTCTTTACACCGGAATCTATAGCCTCGAATGCCGCATCTTTAAGGAACCTTGCAGGGACATATATGATGGATGCGTTGGCCCCTGTGGCGGACACGGCCTCCCTCATGGTGTCGAACACCGGAACGCCGAGAACCTCCATTCCTCCCTTGCCCGGTGTCACTCCGCCCACAACATTCGTTCCAAACTCCTTCATGGCACCTGTGTGGTACTGGCCCTGATGGCCGGTTATACCCTGAACGATTAGTCGCGTATTCTCATTCACTATTATCGCCATTTAATCACCTCCTGCCGCCTCGTTCCTGCGCCTGACGGCAATCTCCGCCGCCTCCGCCAGAGATGATACGGCGGTTATTCCCACAGAGGACAGGATTTCTATGGCCCTTTCCTCATTGACCCCTTTTATGCGGGCAATTATAGGGACCTTCACATCCATGGAAGAGAGGGCTTCCCTGAGGCCGGTTGCCACTGTATCGCTCTTTGTAATCCCGCCGAATATGTTTATGAATATCACCTTCGGGTCCGCCTCCATCATGAGCTCGAACGCACTCTTAACCATCTCGGGGCTGTCGGTTCCGCCGAGGTCAAGGAAAACTCCGGCCTTTCCACCGTGAAGCGAGAGGCTGTCCAGCGTGGCCATTGTCAGCCCCGCTCCGTTGGCTATCACCCCTATATCTCCGTCAAGCTGTATGAATGCAATCCCCTTCTCCCTTGCCTTCCGCTCTATGGGTGTCAGCTCCTCGTCCCTCCCTTTGTACTCGGGGTGCCTGAAGAGGGAGTCGTCGTTAATGGTCATCTTGCCGTCTGCGGCTATCACTCTGCCATCTTCCGTGAGAACAAGGGGGTTTATCTCCACCAGTTCCGCGTCCTCGGAGCGGAATATCTCGTACATCTTTCCGGCAATGAAAGAGACCTGCTTCGCCGTATCTCCGGTAAGGCCTGTGAACTTCGTGAGTTCCCTGCCGATGTACGGGTTGTAGCCGATGGTAGGGTCTATTGTTCGCTTGAAGATCCTGTTCTCAGGAACAGACTCAATCTCCACGCCGCCGTCGGCACTGGCAATAAGCAGCGGCATTCTTGTGCTCCGGTCCATCATTATGCTGATGTAGAACTCGTCATTTATGTCCAGTTTCTCCTCAACCAGTATGTGTTTTACCCTGTATCCGCGAACTTCCGAGCCCAGCAGGCCCTTTGCCTCTTCTCTGGCAGTTTCGGTGCTTTCCGCGAACTTTATTCCTCCGGCCTTTCCCCTGCCACCAATCGGCACCTGAGACTTCACAACAACCGGATTTCGCACATCTCTTATATCCTCGGCGCTCTCCACAACATACCCGTCCGGTACAGGGAGACCGTGCATTCTGAATATCTCCTTGGCCATGTATTCAAAGAGTTTCATGTTAAGACCTCGGCGGTGGAGAAGAAACGGTTATATTTTAAGGTATACCCGTGTTACTCTCGCTATGGAAAAAGACTTATGTAAAGAAGCGGATTACTGCACGGTGAAATCATGTTCCTGAACGACATAATACTGGGCCTATTTCTGGCCTTCAGTGCCGTTGCGCTTGCGATCGCCCTGATCGGTTACCGAAGAACCCGGGAGAAAAGACTTCTCAAGCTATCTGTGGCCTTCGGCTTCATGCTTTTGAAGGGGCTATTGCTGGCCCAGCAGTACTTTACCGGCGTGAAAATAGGGAACGAAATCTCCACGCTCATTGACCTTATAATTGTGGTGTCGCTGTTTGCGCTTTTCTGGTGAGTGGTGCTGGAATGAAAGAAGATGTTCTGGAACTCGAAACGAGAAGGCAGATATACACCGCCATATCAATCAACCCGGGCCTTCACTTCAGGGAGTTACAGAGGCATCTCGACATCTCCACCGGACTTCTGGATTACCACCTCAAATATATGGAAAAGAGAGAGCTGGTGGTTTCAAAAAGGGATGGTAATTACCTGAGATACTATGCGAGCAACCAGGTTCCGGGGGATATGAAAGAACTCTTTCCTTTCTTACGACAGGAAATAACAAGAACCATTCTGATATATCTGCTTCTTAATCCCGAAGCACAGCACGGCGAAATACTGGAAAATCTGACGGTTAGCGGGGCAACGCTCTCATATCACCTCAAAAAAATGTCGAAGGCGGGAGTTATAGAAAAAAGGAAGGCGGGCAGGGAATCCAGATATACGGTGAAAAATCCCGAAAGGGTGGGGGATGCACTGGCCACATACAGAAGGAGTTTTACGGATAGACTGGTTGATTCTTTCGTAAGGGCATGGACCGCAAAATAGGGGAGGTTCAGGTCTTTCCCCTGAAATAAGGACTTTCGAAAATGTTCAGAGAGTCGTTCTTCTTCTCTTTTTTCACACGAATTGTTATGATAAGTATGGAGATAGCGGCGGCGGAAACGACACCTGCGGCAATGGAAACAGCATGCTCCATCACATATTTCAGGGTCTGTTCTATAACCTCCGGAACTATTTCAAGACTAGGGTCGTGAAGTACGGAAACGGTGCCTTCTGGGGTAGAGTATGAAAAAGCAATGACCATTCCATCTTCATCGCCGGCGTAGAAGGTGTTTACTTCCGTAGTGAATGCGTTCCCCGCCGAGTCGTAGCGCACGGCCGAAAGCAGCCATGAATACAGGGCTGGACTTTCTCCTCCTTCAGTGGGTGAAAAACCGACGGTTCCCCTGGAATCCACCGGAGTGTTCATTTTCTCCATCCATGTACCAGTATGCGGCAGGGCATCCATCTTTACGACATGCGGCTTATCTCCGTCTGGAAGCACAAAGCCGTCCGCACCATCTCCCTGTGATTTTATATGCTGAATAATCACCATGTTTGAGGTTCCCAGCGTTTTTTCGATTTCCACACTAATATTCATTTTTACCTCGTTCTCTCCCACGATGCTGAAATGGGAATTGTCATCGGACTCAACGCTGTTCTGCGTTACGATGAAAAAGACGGATACCTTCCCCCAGTTTCGCACCGGCGGATTTGTTACTCCTCCTTCCATAGAATAGTTGCTCTGCCCGGCCGGTGGATTTGTTAGCGGCGGTGTATGCTCTTGTCCCTCGTCAATTGGGGAAAAACCGGCGATTTTTACCATGTCTAGTGTGGCATCAAGATGGAAGGTAATATAGGAGCCGTAGTACGGAGAGTTACGCTGTTCGGGCGGAGAAAGGACCCAGTTCTGTTTGAAATAGGAGATGTAGTCCCCAGGCTGCGGAGAAATTCCCGGAGCCGTATTATTGGTAAGAAGGAGACCAGTATAAGAAAGTTCGTATGAGGTGCCTGTTCCTTCTGTAGTTCCGCTGTAAGAGACTCTTATCGAAGGATAGTCCGATGAGATGATTGCGCTCATGCTGCGTGTTTCTATCTGCAACTGCCCGTCTAACATATTGTAGGTGATAGGGGGTGCTCCCGCTGAGGTGGGGGGGGCTTGGAAAGACACGATTAACAGGCCTAACACAATGGCCATCGGAAGCACTTTCATCCTATCACGGAAGCCAATCTCTGCCGGGGTATATAAGAAGTTTGGTACACTCATCTAATAATATGAAATAATCGAGTGAGGGCGAAATAAGAGATAACGATGAAAATGAAAACCATTAGAAGAGTGTTCTATTATTAGAAATCTGTTCCATAAATCATTTATACCCGGAGAACAAAGACTCATTCAGGTGATATCATGAAAGAAAAGATACTGATAATAGGATTGATAGCGGTGTTGCTGATGCCCATCGCATCTTCTGCCGCCACAATGCCACAGTTTGAGCCGGTAATGCCGGATACGGAGAAAATGAGCGAGACGAGAATGAACTATATGGAAGAAGCACAGAAAGCGCAGATGTTCGGTATGCTGAACTACGACGGGGCCGGGCAGTACTCCGGGTACTTCGTGGAATTCACTTTTGATGCTGCGACTGCGACGATATACGATTATACAATGAAAGGGAGCGCAAACCGGACTATTTTCTCAACCGTGTACATAGAAAAAGAGGGAAGCGGTACGATTCCGGCGGTTCATGGCGCTATCTTCCTCTTCAACGATGTTGACTGGCATATGCAGATACACAACAATGCACCGGCGGTAATGGCCATAGAAAAGACGCAAACAGGTACTTCTGACACCGAAATAACATATGTGCTGGCAGACGGAATCACTGCCGAACAGAAAAACAATGGCAGCATCCTGCTGAATGACGGAGAGCGCATCTCTTTGCTGTTATACGGAAACAACACGGCTGATATCGAGAACAATACTGTTACTGTCAACCTGAAGGCAGGGGCCGTAATCTTCCGTGGAAATACGGGAAACGAAAATAACGGGGTCGAATCCGCATTTGAAAGGAGCGTGCAGGAAAGACATGCCCTGGGTGAAATTGCCGTGATCGGAACTGGAGATGAGAGGGTTCAGGATATGGTTCCTTACCAGAAGAATGCGGGAATAATGGTAAAAAGTATGGAGCAAAAAAGACTGGAACTTCAGGTTTCTGACACCGACAGCAGTGGAAAGATACTGAAGATTTCCATTGACAAGGCATCGCTCGGTATAGATAATGCGGAAAAGGTGCGAGCCATATTCGACGGAGAAGCGGCAGCGAGAGAACAGAGCATGGATTCTTTGATGCTATCCCTCGAGAAAGGAGAAAAGAACGCCGCCTATGTGGTTTACGAGAACGGAGAACAGATGAATGTATATGTATATATTCCCCACTTCTCAGAGCATACCCTGACGATAGAAGAAGTAACGACAGACGGCAGCAGTATTGCAGGGCTCCCCATGACCGCTCTGGTACTGGCAGGAGTCGCCCTCGCTGCAGTCGTAACCGGACTCGTTCTCCTGAAAAGAAGGAAATAAAACCCTTTACCATTCTCTATTTTTTCTCATGAAAGAGATTTCTGTAGGGCAGAAGATTGATCCTCATGACCTCCGATTTCCTTCCCGGAAGTTCTATCTCCATGAAGCCGTAGCCATCTTCTTCCTTGATATCGCTTATTGTTATAGGGTCGTTCTCCAGCCATTTCGAGAGCCAAACAAGATAATCACTCCTGGACCCTTCTCCCCGCATCTGTGACAGAAATTCCTGATTCGGGAAATATCTTCTCCTGTGCCCTACCTTGTCCGACGAAATCAAACCGAGAGATAGGAGTTCCCTTGTTGCTATGTGAACGCGCTGAGAATAGGTGTCAAGTCTGTTGCAGAGGGTAGGGGCATCTATTCCGGGAGAGGCGGCGATGAGTTCCAGCGCCTCCCTCACGGTTTCGTTCCGGAGGGAGGAAAGTATCCGCGCCTCGAACGAGGTTATCAGGCCGGAAGGATAGATTATGCTGAGGTTTTTGTATGGTTCATCCATCAGCACGGTAAAGTCTTTCAGACGCTCGACATGCCATTTGACGGAAGGAATACTCAATTCCAGAGCACGCTCTATTTCCCTGAGAGAGGCGGCCGGCATATCGGTGAGATACTGAAATAGCCGCCTTCTGGTTCTACTCATGAATACAGACCTTCCCTCTATTCGCCGGGCGGAGAATCTCGGAACTTCCTTTGCACTCAGTGCATCTTGAAGGGCCGAGGCGAGATCCCGTGGCATAAATATGATATGTGCGCAGGGGTTTATATAACTTAGTATTATCGCAGATTCACAATACATTCCTGCCCATCCGTGCTATAAAAGACCATAGCGGGTAGAAAATATGTGCCACGAACTCCTGCCTCAACTATATATAGCGGCGAGGCATTTACCTATCGATGCGCCGGCTTGAAGAGAACGATCCGCCCCGGAAAATAGTGATTCTGGTGGTCTTCCTAGTCTTTTTATTTGCAATTTCATCTCTGATTATGAGCGTCGGCCTGATGTCCTTCAGTCAGGAGGAGCGGGGCCCCACTGTAAATCCGAACGAAGCGCCGAGCACATACAATCCTCTCTGGGGAAGCAGTTACATGGACACAATGAAGTATGTGTGGTACGCCGCTCTCGGAACCATGGTAATAATCGCCATTTCCGCCACGGCCTACGCCACATACAAGCGAGATTTTGTACTGCTCAAACAGATGGGAATGATGATACTGGGCGGTATCCTTCTCATCGGCCTCTTTTAAGGGGTGATGTACTATGCGAAGAACAATCCGGTGGGCCTGAATCTCACTGGCGGGATTTCCGGAAATGATACGGGAATTCAGAATCCGAATGCCACGACCGGCATGCGGGAAGGGGGACAGCACAGCCTTTTGATATACGGAATATCCGCTCTCCTGCTAGGCTCTGCCGTGACCCTCATTCTACTGACATTCTACTATCTGTCCACCATTCGTAAGAGAAGCAGATTCGGAGAGGTGGAAAAAGAAGAGGTATCGAAGATTATCCGGCGAACCATGGAAGAACTGTGGGGAGGAAACGACCCCAGAAGCAGTATTATCAGGTGCTACGGAGATATGTGCTCCCTTCTGGAAAAAAAGGGAACCGGCCTTGTCGACGCCCCCTCATTGACGCCCAGAGAATTTCTGGAAGAAGCAGAAGGGAGACTCCCCATCTCTATGAAGAGGCTGGAGGAACTGACATTCCTGTTTGAGGAGGCAAGGTACAGCCCCCATAAACTCTCTCCTGACATGGTGGAAAGGGCGAAAATAGCGCTGGAGAAGATTCAGGAGGAACTGGGAATTCCAGCGGCGGCCGACAGGGATGCCACGGGTGCTGATGTTGAGGGAGATGATAGCGATGCCTGAACAACTCGGAGCACAGGAGACAGAACCGACACTGAAGCAGAGTGTTATAGATGATATAGGGGGAAGCGTGGATTCCTCCGCCATAATGATAATCATATACGCTCTCATGGTGTTTAGCATCATAGCTATTCCGTTCCTTTATTTTGCTATATACAGCGCATTTATCCGCTTTCTCCTTGCATTTATGGCCCTTCTGATCCTCATGCTCTTTCTGTCCGCACGCACCGCCGAGAGGATTTTGACCGAATCCGGGGAGGAAAGGGGGGAAGAAAAGCAGGAAATAAGAAGAACCGGGCTTGTCTCCATGAAAGAAACGGTTGAAAGGGCATTCGACGACTACCAGTCCAGCCAGATAATCATCAGGGACACGCTGAGAGACATACTGGTGCGAAGAATTGCAGTTAAAAACCGCATGGAAGTCTGGGAGGTGGAAGAAATCTGCACAGACGGACGGGCGGCGACTCTCCTCTCCGACCCGGAGCTTCGAAAACTTCTGGAACAGAGGCATGTAAGGCCGAGAAGTTCGCAGAACGGCATACTAAAGAGGCTGCGGAGAACGGAGAGGGACAGGAACAGCACCGAGAATTATAGAAGATGGCTTAAAGAGATGATGAAAAAAATAGATGAGGTTTGAAGGAGGTAAAAGAATGGAAATAAAAGATGTTTCGGGGCTTAGCAAAACAGTTCTGGACGAGGTGTCAAAGGCCATAGTCGGCAAGAAGAATGTGAGCAGAAGGGTAATGGTATCAGTCCTCGCGAACGGACACATACTCTTTGAGGACTTCCCCGGCCTTGCAAAGACACTCATGGCCAACTCGTTCGCCGATGCGCTCGGATGCGAGTTCAGAAGGGTGCAGTTCACCCCAGACCTGCTTCCCGCCGATGTGACCGGAAGTTTTGTGTATAACAGAAAAGACGGCGAATTCTTCCTGAGAAAGGGGCCGGTGTTCACCAATATACTCCTGGCGGACGAAATAAACAGGGCACCACCGAAAACGCAGTCGGCACTCTTAGAGGCCATGCAGGAGCGTCAGACAACCCTTGAAGGGGAAACCTACCCCCTGCCGGAGCCGTTCATAGTCATGGCAACCCAGAACCCGATCGAGTACGAGGGGACATACCCTCTCCCGGAGGCACAGGTGGACCGCTTCCTGATACGAATCAGCATAGGCTACCCGGAAAGGGATGAGGAGAAGGAGATTCTCAAGCGCAGAATGCAGCGAAAGAAAGACGAAGTAGATATAAAACCGGTCATCAACCCGCAGAAACTTAAGGAGATGCAGACAGCCGTTGAGAACATATATCTGGATGATGCGGTTCTCGACTACATAACCGCTATTGTAAAAGGAACACGGGAGCACAATCAGGTGGATGTGGGGGCAAGCCCCAGGGGAAGTCTGGCTCTCATGAAACTCTCCCGCGCCAGAGCCGCTCTCGACGGAAGGGACTATGTTCTGCCGGACGATGTGAAGTATGTATCTATTTCCGCCCTATCCCACAGGATTATCCTGAAACCGGAGTCTTGGGTGAGGGGTGTGAAACCCACATCGGTGATAAAGAAGGTCATGCAGCAGACGCCGGTACCGAAGGTTAAATAAAAACAAAATACGGAGCGTGAAAGGTTGTTCGGTGAGCGCCGCAGAGATTTCATGTATATTCTGGCCCTGCTGATACTTGCGGGTATACTCCTCAGAAGTCCTGCGGTTCTTTCCCTGACCGTTCCTCTCATGCTATTTTTCCTTCTATCGTATCTCAGTCTTCCCGGAGATAAAGATAGGATTAATGAGAATGAAATCAGCATAACACGGAGCATCTCTTCCGGGAGGGTGGCCGAAGGGGATGAGATTGATGTTTCCATAGAAATAAGTCTTTCTCCGAAACTTCTGGACTCCATGAAGTTTGCCAGCATCGAACTGGAAGACACTATACCCGAATTCTCAGAGGTGACCGCAGGGAGCAACCGGCACATTCTCTCCGTTTCCGAACTGGAAAAAAAGATTGAAGAGGATGGGAAGGCGGTGATTACCTATTCCCTCCGTTTCGCACAGAGAGGTCTCTATGAAATCGGCCCCCTGAAAATACGCATATATGACCCATTTTCCACCTCCATTCAGTCTCTGGAATACACTGAAATCCACACGGTAACCGTCATGCCGGAGGTGGAGATGATAAAGAGCTTGAAACTGGACATACGACGGACGAGGAGCATAGTGGGCGACATAAATTCCAGAAAGAGAGGCATAGGAACGGAGTTCTACGGCATAAGGGAGTATTATCCGGGGGACGAACTCAAGCATATCAACTGGAAAGCCTCCGCCCGGCTGGAAAACGGCCTTCTGACAAACGAATACACGGCAGATAGAAGCGGAGACATTACCATTCTCATAGATGCAAGAAGTTCATCCATACTCGGCCCCCCCGGAAAGAGCACCATTGACTACGGTATACGGGCGGCGGCCACCATATCCATGAATATTCTCAACAAAAAGA
This sequence comes from archaeon, assembly GCA_024281315.1. Lineage (GTDB taxonomy): Archaea > Thermoplasmatota > Thermoplasmata > JAJSAE01 > JAJSAE01 > JAJSAE01. Next base: position 13,061 of record JAJSAE010000030.1, read on the forward strand.
ATCGTGTAGGAATGATCGTATTCCGGGATACCATAGATGTTGTGCAGCCCGGCTACGGAAAGAGACAGTTCTACCGGCTCATGAACAGCCTTCTGCTGATTAAACACGGGGGAAACATGCCTTTTAAGGTAGCAGCGTGGGCTCTCGGCAGATTCTTCCCCATGAGGAGTTATATAATCGTCATATCGGCGGCCAACGACAGCAGCATTGTAAGCACGGTTGCCGAGCTCTGCTCCCGCGGCTACGATGTTCTGGTCATTTCTCCATCCTATGTGATGATTGAGGCGGATACTATGGAGGAGGGGCCAGAAAAGGAGACCGCCGTCGCTCTGGAGATGATGAAAAGAAACGGGTATCTGGACGAACTGCGGGAATTCACTCAGGTCATAGACTGGGATGTCAAAAAGCCGCTTGCCACATATTGGGCTGCAGCACGCAGGGGAACAGGGAGGCGATAAGATGTCAGAGAAAGACAAAGAAGGGAAAGATAAAACACGGATGAAAAGCAGGCATATATGGCCCGTCGCAATCTGGCCTCTTCTCATAATCGCATCATTCCTCGTAACCCCTTCTTTCCATAGCGAACACACAGAGGGAGCCATGTATCACATCCTCCTTGCCCTGTCCGGCCTCGCATTTCTGTTTCTCTTTACAGCAGTCATTAAAAGGAGCGAAAGGGGGTTTACCAGCGGGATTTTGCTGTCGGTGGCGGCTCTCTCGGTAGCCGTGGCACTAAAGAATATGGGGGTTGTACTCTCTGTTCTGCTGTTTACCGTCATGATTGCCAGCAACGAACTCACCGTGCATGTAATGCGCCTGTCCAACGCCCAGGCGGGGGATACGGAAGAGAGGGAAAAGATGCTCCGCGAGTTCTTCAAAGGGCCTGCCGCAAACATCCTGAAGATAACTGTGGCGGTAATTTTCATCTCCGTGGGAATCCTCCTTCTGCTCCCGGTCATGGCCATATGGACCGCATACGCATACGCCATCGTCTTTATGGGCGCTCTGGCAGGGATAAGCGGTTATTACATACTGACGCGAGAGTAGTGAATAATTCTCAGATGTTTCTCAGTATCATGAAGTCCGCAAGAGCCGCGAGTTCCTCTCTGATATTACTTTCCGGAAATGCTTTGAGACTCTCCTTGGCCTCCGTCACGAGATTCTTTGCCAGACTCCTCGAATACTCAATGGCTCCCGCATCGTTCATGAGTTCGATGGCCCTGTCTATGTCCTCATCCGCCGCATCCGGGTATCCGAGAATGGAATTGAACTCCCTCCTCTTCTGCGGAGACAGATTTTCAAGGGTTTTTATGACCATGAGCGTCCTCTTTCCGTTCTTTATGTCCTGTCCTCTTCTGCCGGCGAAATTCCCCTCACCTCCCGTGAGGTCAAGCAGGTCGTCGGCAATCTGGAAGGCAAGAGCCATCTTTTCGGCGTACTCCCCGGCCGCATCCTTCATTTCATCGGAAGCACGGGCCGCATACGCTCCGCCTCTGGCTGCCATTCTCATGAGAACAGCGGTTTTCAGGCGAATCATGCGCATGTACTCCTCTTCGGTTATCTCCTTCCGGTCCTCGAAGTCCATGTCAAGGTACTGGCCCACTGCAATCTCCTCCACGGTCCCGGAAACCTCTTTTATGAGCCGACGAAACTCGTCCCCATTGATATTCATGTCCGAAATGATGAGATAGCCGCGCGCAAAGAGAGCGTCCCCCACATTTATGGCCATTGGTGTACCGTGAGTCCTGTAAAGTGTCTCCTTCCCCCTGCGAAGGTCGGAATCGTCCATTATGTCGTCGTGGACGAGGGTGAAGTTGTGGATTACCTCCAGCCCGGCCCCAATGGAAAGGCTGTCCTCTCCCTTGCCCCCCAATGCCTCGCAGACGAGCCATGAAATGAGCGGCCGGAGCCTCTTTCCACCCATCAGAGGGTAGTACCTCATGAGGTCCTTCATAACGGGGTCGTCAATACTGCTCAGTTTTTCATCCAGATAGGCATTTACCGCCTTTACCGTCTCCTTTCTTCTTTCAAGAATGTTCTGCATGTTCTCACCTTCAAATCCAGTCCTTCAATCGTCCGTGCACTATCGCTTCCTTCTCCTTCAATTCCCTCACATCGGCGGAACCGGTCAGCAGCATGACGGCCTTTAACTCCTCAATTACCGTTTTAATGGCCGTTCTTAGCTGTTCCTCTCCCTTCATGGCTGGTTCGAGAAGGGAGACGGCCATACCACCCACATCCGCACCTATCACAATAGCTCTTGCAAGATCAAGCCCGGTCCTGAGGCCGCCTGTTGCCATGACGGGGAGGACATCGTGGGCATAATGCACCGACGCGGGGGTGGGAATCCCCCAATCCCTAAGGGTTTCTCCCATCCGTCTATGAACATAATCTCTTGCCCTGTACATCTCCACCGCCGAGAAACTGGTACCGCTCATCCCGCCCACATCCAGCCCAATGACCCCGGCCTTCTTGAGCGCAAGCGCGTCGTTTCTGTACATGCCCGCCCCGGTCTCCTTGGCAATCACAGGAAGGGATGAGGCTATCCTTTTAATGGCCGGAACAACGCCTTTCGCCCTCGTCTCCCCTTCGGGCTGCACGACCTCCTGCAGATAATTCAGGTGTATGGCCAGAACATCGGCATCAATCATCTCCATTGCTTCCCTCGCCTCATCCAAGCCGAAGACCCTGCCGCTTCCCTGCTCAATCAGTTGCGGTGCGCCTATATTGGCAATTTTAAGAGGTATGTCCATCTCCTTAATGACGGAATAAGTCTGAGAAAGGGCCGGATTCTCAATGGCCGCCCTCTGGCTTCCCACGCCCATGCATATCCGAAACTCCTCGGCAATGCGGCCCAGCCGCTCGTTTATCTTCTCGGCAAAAGGGTAGCCGCCGGTCATGCCTGCAATTATGATGGGTGCGGCAATCCTCCTGCCGAATATCTCCGTCTCCAGCGATATGTCCTCTGCATTGATTTCCGGCAAGGCCGTATGAATGAGGCTTATGTCGTCCCAGTAGTTGTATGAGGCCGATGTATCCTTTGATATCACCGTTTCAATGTGGTCTCTCTTTCTGGCCTCTATGTCTCTATCGAACCGTTCCTCTTCGAAGTCTTCGTCGTTCAGGGTATCACCTTTGAGCCGATAACAGTTTCACCATTTAAAAGATTTGCCAGCCGGCCCGGTACGAGGCCGTTTATCATCCAGACCTCTGAAAACGGGGCAATTTTCACCATGGAAGCGAGCTTTCCCGCCATGCCGCCCGTAACATCGGAGACACCGTCACGCGACTTACCGGCGGATACACTGTCGGAGGAGGATATTACAGGCAGGAGTTCGGCCCCAGTCTCGGCCGGGTTCCTGTCATAGATGCCGTCAACATCGCTGAGGAATATTGTCTTTTCTGGCCTGAACTCCTCCGCAAGTGCCTCCATCAGGTAATCGCCGGAGCAGATGGAAAAGCCGATTTTATCGTCAAAAACCGCATCGCCGAAGGTCACAGGAGAAAGGCCCATATCAACAGTTCTGTGGAAGGGGGCCGTATCCAGAGATTTCAGCCGGCCGTCTGAATTCTCGCAGGACGCAAACGGAGGGAGTGAAACGGCGTTTATGCCGTTCTCTATCAGGATGTTCATGATTCTCATGTTAAGGTCCCTGACATCCCTCTGCACCCTTGCAAAGCCCTCCAGCTGCTCACTGCTCTTGAATCCGTCGGCCAGCCCGTACTCCTTCGCGTAGACATGGCCGAAGGACCCAGCCCCGTGGACGATGATGAGAGGGGAAAACGGCTTCAATTCGGAAACAAGACGGCGGACAACATCCTCCCTGAATGAGAGAGGCCGGGCTTTGTCGGTTATGACGCTGCCCCCGAGTTTTACAAGGTACATGAGAGGAGAATCGAAGGGGGATATAAAAGGATTTGCGGATGAAGCGCACCCTGAACCAATAAAGCGATTTGGGCTGCGGCAGTTGCTAACCACGACTTAGAACTTCACTCGACTCTCGGCTTATACTTCTCCAGAAAACTCGCATCCACCACGGCAATCTTCTCCTCCTTCGGAGCAGGCTCGATATGGCCGAACCAGTAGAGAACAACGCCGGGGCCGAACAGTTCCACATACGGCTTCAACTGCCTGCTCATGTTCTTCCTCAGTTCCACCTTGTCGCCAAAGTTGGCCTTGGACTCTATCCACTTTATGGAGTAGCCGTTCATCTTTATCGGCTTTTTCAGGAGAAAGTCCGGGGTCTTTCCGTACTTCCCGCGGATGTCGTTCTCCCTCTCGAATTCTATGCCGTGCTCTCTCAGCCACTCGGCCAGCTGGGTCTCCCCCCACTCTCCGCGTCTTCTCTGTATCTCCAGCGCTTCCGGAGAGTAGGAATAGTCATTGGCCAGTACCTCTTTGATCTCCCTCTTCAGCCGGGGGTTCTTTATTGCTTCCGGTTCTTTAATCATCTTCCAGAGTTCCTTCTTCCCGTAGCCCGCAGCCTTGAGCAGAACCTGAGCCATGAGAACAGGGGGGAAATCGTGCTGTTTCGCAATAGAGAGCAGGCTCTCGCCTTTATTCCATCTCTTCACCAGCACATCGGCCCTGGCCTTAACCCTGTAGAAGTTTCTGGTGGCGTTTCTAACCGTGCGGTGGCTGTATATTATAAGCGCAAGTTCCTCGGAAATGCCGTATTTTCTGGCAACGGCCGGGATTTTTTCGTAGTCGAATAATTCGTCGTATATCTTCAGGTAGTCGGTAACCTTCATAAGTCAGTCCTCTTTCACTCATTTAACGGAAGTCATAGTATTTAAAGGTTGCGGGAGTGTCGCTCTGTTATTGGGTGGAAAAACTATTTCTGCGCAGTTTGAGATATTGCCGTATAGCAAAACGGACAGAACACCGAAACTGTTTTTTATTCCTCCCCGATACCCTCTCCATGGTCATAATAGCACCTTCCATTCTTTCGGCCGATTTCGGAGACCTGCGGCAGCAGATGAAGATGATAGAGAGAGCGGGAGCGCAGTGGGCCCACATAGATGTGATGGACGGGCATTTTGTACCGAACATAACCATAGGGCCAGTGGTGATAAAGTCCGTGAGAGGGGGGAGCGGCCTTTTTTTCGATACACACCTGATGATTCAGAGACCGGAGAGGTACATAAAGGCCTTCTCGGATGCCGGGGTCGACCTGATTTCCGTGCATCTGGAGGCGGAAACCGATGTGGATAAGGACATAGAGCTCATACTCGCGGAGGGGAAGAAAGCCGCCATCGCCATAAACCCGGACACCCCCTTCAAAAGGGCAGGAGAGTATATGGACAGGCACGGAGACAAAATCTCGCTCCTTCTCATAATGTCGGTCTTCCCCGGGTTCGGGGGCCAGAAGTTCATTGCGGATGTTCTGCCCAAGATAAGGGAGGCAAGAGATTACATCGATTCCGCAGGGCTTAAGACGCTCATCGAAGTGGACGGCGGCATAAATCTGGAGAATATTGGCCTCATTCTGGATGCCGGAGTCGATGTGGTGGTTGCGGGCTCGGCCATATTCAAAAGTGAGGACCCGGAAGGAACCATCAGAAGGATGCTCTCCGCCAATAACTTTAAATCATAGAGACATATTGGCATGAATACTCACCATAGCGGGGTGGGGTAGCTAGGACATCCCGTCGGGCTCATAACCCGGAGATCAGTGGTTCAAATCCACTCCCCGCTACTTTTTCCCTCTTTAAAATTTCTTGTACTGCATTATGTCGTAGTTCTCTTCCCTTTCGAATGCCATGTATGGAGTCTTCTTTTTCCTCCGCTTCCTTCCGTACATACTCACTCCGTACTGCTTCAACCTGAGATAATCCAAGAGGGATGAGGATATGATAAAAAGCTCAAATGCCAGAAAAAAGCGCCAAAAAAGCGTATTATAGTTTTCCAAATATGAGGTGGCAATAACTAACAATACTACCAGCAGAACCGGCAATACTCTGTAAATGTCCGCGGGAAACAATACCTTGATATCCCGAAGCTTTAACTGGGGATACTTCCGACATATCTCCTCTTTTTCCCTCTCAAGCCCTTTCGAAAGTGATTCCATACCTCTCTTTAAGCGGGTCAGTCGCATATCCCTGTTTTCTCTGGTGCCCCACAGAAAAGCGGTGAACGGGACGAAGAGTAGAAGCAGGATGACCATGCATGAAACATCAATGAGGCGGTGCGCACCGCTGTCACTGTAATATGAGAAGGCCACAAAATAGAAATAGCCGAGAACAAAGGAGATGGCCGATATTAGAACAACCACCTTCGGATTATTTGTCCATTTAATCCTTTTTTCAATCCATCTCCGCTCCCTCTCGATATAGGCCAACCTCCACTCAATATGCTTCAATCGCCTGAACGCCTTCTCTTCTTCGCTTCGCTTCATTCCCTCGCAAAGGCATAATAGTTTCAGACTAATAAGGTTTTGCCCTCCTTACTTTTAAATATTCCGCTCCGATTACACCGGTATGAACTCCCATATCCTCCCCCTTGTGGAACAGCACGAAATATGGAGAACAGAGGAGACCATAAGCCTTCAGGCCTCGGAGAACATCCTCAGCCCTGCTCTTAAGAGAGCTCTCGGCTCCGACCTCGCGGGCCGCTACTCCCTGCCGATTAACGGAGAGATACACGGCGCTTTTGTTGAAAACGCATACGGCGGAACACAATATTCTGCGGAAATCGAGGAGAGAACCGAAAGGCTGGCGCAGGATGTCTTCGGTGCCAAATACTCGGATGTCCGGCCGCTATCCGGCCATATAGCCGCCATGACGGTTCTTGCGGTCCTTCTGAAAAGAGGAGACAGAATAATGGCAATAGATGCGGAGCAAGGGGGTTACGACGGATACCTGCAGGAATACATGTCGGGAATGCTCGGCCTCGAATACTCGCCCATCCCGTTCGATGAGGAAAGGATGAGGGTGAGAATGGAGGAACTCGCGGGGAAAATAAGGGAGAAGAGGCCTGCCGCGGTGGTGCTGGGGAGCAGTTATATCCCGTTCCCCTACGACCTCAAAGCGATAAAGGAGGAGTGTTCCGACTGCCTTTTGCTCTACGACGCATCTCATGTTCTCGGCCTCATTGCAGGAAGTGGGTTCCAGCCCGATGCTCTCAGGCACTGCGATGTCATTTACGGCTCCACGCACAAGACATTCTTCGGCCCGCAAGGCGGGATTATACTCAGCAACAACAAGGAGATTATGAAAAAAATACGGGAAAAAAGCATATGGCTGACCTACGACAACACCCACATGCACAGAATCGCCGGCCTCGGCGTTGCGCTGGAGGAGATGAAGATGTGGGGGAAAGATTATGCGGCCGCTGTTGTTAGGAATTCGAAGGCGCTCGCTAAGGCGCTCGACGAAAACGGAATATCCGTGCGTCTCGGCCCGGAATACACGGAAAGCCACCAGATTCTCCTTGACACTCTAAAGCTGCGCAGTATGGGGCTGTACACCGCTTCTTTCTCCGCCCGCCTCGAAGAGCAGAACATAATCACGGATGCGGTTGGAAGACTGGGATCGCAGGAGGTAACGCGCCTCGGAATGGGTGAAAAGGACATGAAAACAATATCGGGGTTCATATCCGATATTTTACTGGATAATAAGGATGTGAAAAAAGAGGTCTCGCAACTTAGAAATGGTTTTCGTGTTAAGTATAATTTGGATTGATAATTTGGAGAAAATCGCAGGGCAAAAAAGGAGAAATATGCTTGTGCCCTAAAAAGCCGTGCAGAATGGTGCCACATATCATAATGGTTTTGCAGGGCTATGTCACAACCATAAACGCCAAATATAAATAGTAGAAGCAGTTGCGTAACACAAAACCATTCCCTGAAAAAGAAACAGGTGAAATATATGTGGTTAGAAGGAGCATCGGATTTCGAAGCGTATGCACTCTGGGTCACTTTAATTGTGGCTGTCTCCGGTCTTCTGTATGCCCTTTATCTGATCAGGTTTGTCCTGAACAAGGATAAGGGAACGGAAGAGATGCAGAAGGTATCTCTTGCCATACAGACAGGAGCGGAAGCATACCTTAAGAAGCAGTTGAAGACGGTATTTTATGTGAGTACAGTGGTTTCAATCGCACTGTTCTTCACTGCTTTTCTGGCCGGAGAGAATATGATTATCAGCGTTGGGAGAATGCTCGCCTTCGTCATGGGCGCGACCTTTTCGGCCAGCGTCGGCTACATTGGGATGAGCATGGCTGTCCGTGCCAATGTTCGCGTGGCCCAAGCTGCAAGGAGCAGTTTCTCGGAAGCCCTGAAGATAGGATACAGGACAGGGACCGTGACCGGCATGCTCACCGACGGCCTCGGCCTTCTCGGCGGGACGCTCATATTCATGATTTACGACATTCAGGCCCCCATGGTTCTTCTCGGCTTCGGCTTCGGCGGGACGCTCATCGCTCTCTTCATGAGGGTTGGCGGCGGCATTTATACGAAAGCCGCTGATGTGGGAGCGGACCTCGTGGGAAAGGTTGAGAAGGGAATCCCGGAGGATGACCCCAGAAATGCCGCTGTGATTGCCGACCTTGTGGGAGATAATGTCGGAGATTGCGCGGGAATGGCTGCGGACATATTCGAATCCTACGAGGTCACAATGGTGGCGGCCATGATTCTCGGCCTCACCGCTTTCGACCTGCTTGGGCGGGCACTAGGCGCAAGCGCCGCAGATGTAAGGTCCTGGCAGTATCTCGCTGTTGTGTATCCCCTCCTCGTAAGGGCCATCGGTGTGGTGAGTTCCATGATAGGAACCTACTCCGTGAAGACCAAGAAGGGAGACGACGATGCCATGAAAGGGATTACAAAGGGCTACATGACCTCCACGGCCATCTCGTTTGTGGGATTCCTTCTGCTGGCCTTCCTGTGGGTGAACACATACCACATGACCGATGCGGCAACGGGAGTCGTATACACATACGGCCTTAAATTCTTCCTTGCGACCCTGTCCGGGATAATTCTTGCCCTTGTCATCAATCACCTTACGGAGTACTTCACATCGGACAAATACAGACCCGTACAGCAGATCGGCGAGGCGACCGAAACGGGAGCCGCAACGGTTATCCTCTCAGGGATGGCCAGCGGGCTGGAGAGCAGCGTATGGTCGATTATGGCCATTGCGGGTGCCATGATTTCATCCACCATTATATTCTGGGGAGAATCGCCCTTTATGATTGCTTACGGCGTTGCCCTCACTGGCATAGGGATGCTCACACTCACCGGAAACACGGTTTCCATGGACCCCTTCGGGCCGATTGTGGATAACGCAAACGGGATTGGAGAGATTGCACACCTTGAACCGAAGGCCAGACAGTACCTTGCCGACCTTGATGCGGTAGGAAACACCACCAAGGCCATTACCAAGGGAATTGCCATAGGCTCCGCAGTCATCGCTGCAACCTCGCTCTTCGTGGCGTTCGTGGCGGACTCGTTTGTTCAGGGGAGTTCGCTTCTGCAGATAGATACCGCAACGGGTCAGGTCGTAAGCGGCATAGAAATAAGCAATCCCCTGATATTCTCCGCACTCCTGATAGGTGCCTCCATACCGTTCCTCTTCAGCTCCATTGCCATAAGGGCGGTAAACAGGGCGGCCGAGCTCATCGTCATAGAGGTGAGAAGGCAGTTCAGGGAGATCAAAGGACTGTGGGAAGGAACAGCGGAGCCAGACTACGAAACACCGGTCGAGATATGCACCACCGCAGCACAGAAGGAACTGGTGGGCCTGGCCACAATATCTATCGTAAGCCCGATCCTTATAGGAATGCTGTTCGGAGAGGTTGCCCTCGGTGCGTTCATGGGCGGTTCAATCGTCTCGGCACAGCTCCTTGCGGTCTACATGTCCAACGCAGGCGGGGCGTGGGATAACGCAAAGAAGCATGTGGAGGACGGCTACCACGGCGGAAAAGGCTCGGATGCACACATGGCCTCCATCGTTGGAGATACCGTCGGAGACCCGCTCAAGGATACCGCTGGACCCGCACTCAACCCCATGGTGAAGGTCATAAACCTGATGGCCGTCATAATGGGTCCAATCGTGGTGAGATACAGCCTCCTTACCGGCCTGAATGTCGGCAATGTCACAGGCGTAATCATTATGATTGCACTGATGGCATGGGCGGTATGGTACGGAAAGAAGGAAATAGGCCGCATGATAGAGAAAGAGGAGAAGGCGTAAACCTTCATAAAAACCCTTTAAATCTCTCTTTTATTTCTTTTAAAAAAGGTGAGTGAAAGGTTTTGCATTACTGCTTCGGCACCGATTCCCAGTCCTTCAGGAACCTCTCGATGCCTATGTCTGTGAGAGGATGCTTGAACATCTGGTCCAGTATCTTGTACGGTACCGTGGCTATGTCGGCACCGGCAAGGGCCGCATCAATCACATGAACCGGATTTCTCACGCTGGCCACTATTATCTCCGTCTCATAGCCATAGGTTCCGTAGATGTCGGCTATCGTTCTAACGAGGTCCATCCCGAGGTGGCTTATGTCGTCGAGGCGGCCCACGAATGGGCTGACGAAGGATGCGCCGGCCTTGGCCGCAAGGAGTGCCTGTGCAGGTGAAAAGACAAGGGTAACATTGGTCCGTATCCCCTCATCGTTCAGAATGCGCACCGCCTTCATTCCCTCCTTGGTCATGGGTATCTTTATGACGATGTTTTCGTGTATCTTCGCCAGCTCTCTGGCCTCCTTCACCATACCGTCCGCCTCAAGGCTTATGACCTCGGCACTGATGGGACCGTCCACAATCTCGCATATCTCCCGGACCACATCCTCGAATACCCTTCCTTCTTTAGCAATCAGGCTGGGGTTTGTGGTTACACCGTCAACGACTCCCCACGATGCCGCTTCCCGTATCTGGTCAACATTGGCCGTATCCAGAAATATTTTCATATTGTTTTCCTCCTTTATTAGCTTTAATTCGAGCATTTTATCCATTAGTCTCATCTCTTCATCCTCAGCGCATCCTCCGCTGCGACCATTATGTGTGCGGCTGTCAGGCCGTACTTCTCCAGCAGTTCACCCGGGGAACCGGACTCGCCGAAGGTGTCCTCTATCCCCACCATTTTTACCGGAACGGGGTATTCCTCCGAAATGACGGATGCCACCGCATAGCCCAATCCTCCGATGACATTGTGCTCCTCTGCGGTTACCACTGCGCCGGTCCTCTTCGCCTCGGAGACTATCAGTGGGCGGTCTATGGGCTTTATGGTGCTGATGTTCACAACGGATGCGGATATGCCCTTTTCCTTCAGTTCCTCTGCGGCTTCAATCGCCCTTGATACCATGATTCCAGTGGCGATAATGCTCACATCGTCCCCTTTCCTGAGAACACTTCCTTTTCCAATCTCGAACGGTGCGTTCTCATCGGTGACAACAGGCATGGCGGACCTGCTGAGCCTCATATATGCCGGCCCGTCCATATCGGCAAGCTCTCTCACCGCCTTTTCTGTTTCGTGGATGTCCACAGGGGAAATAACGGTCATGCCGGGGAGGGCTGTCATTAGCGCAATGTCCTCTATAATCTGGTGGGACGCACCGTCCCCCCCCACCGTTATTCCGGCATGAGTGGCAACTATCTTCACATTCAGACGGGGATGGGCGACGGACTGGCGTATCTGGTCGTAGGCCCTGCCGGTTGCAAAGACCGCAAATGTGGATGCGAATACGGTCTTTCCGGTGGTGGCCAGACCTGCCGCGACTCCCATCATGTTCTGCTCCGCAATGCCAGCATTGAAGAACCTCTCCGGAAACTCCTTTCCGAAGCGGGCCGTTCTGGTAGAAGATGAAAGGTCGGCATCGAGAACGACAATGTCCTTACCCTCTTTTGCAAGGGATATGAGGGTTTCCGCGTATTTATCCCGGGGTGCGGCCATCTCCCACTTCATTTCATCACCCCTATTTCGCCGAGGCCGATTTCACGAATGGCCTGCCGGTACTGCTCGTCGTTCGGGGCCTTGCCGTGGAAGCCCACAACATTCTCCATGAAGGAAACGCCCTTTCCTTTAACGGTATGCGCAATAATCATAACCGGCTTTTCTTTGATTGCTTTCGCCTCTGCAATGGCATCGAGTATCTGCGGGATATCGTGGCCGTCTATTTCAATCACATGCCAGCCAAACGCTATCCATTTATCCGCGAGGGGCTCGGAGCACATCACCGCATCGGTGGGGCCGTCTATCTGAAGGCCGTTCTTGTCGAGGAAAGCAACGAGGTTATCCACTTTATAATGGGCAGCGAACATCGCAGCCTCCCAAATCTGGCCCTCCTCAATCTCGCCGTCCCCGAGGATTGCATAAACCATATAGTCCTTGCGGTCCATCCTGCCAGCCAGAGCCATGCCTATGGCGGCTGAGAGGCCCTGACCGAGGGAACCGGTGGACATATCCACCCCCGGCGTGGTCTTCATCGACGGGTGGCCCTGAAGCATGTGCCCTATCTTTCTGAGGTTCAGCAGCTCCTCAACCGGAAAATACCCGGACTCGGCCAGAGCGGCGTAGAGCGCAGGGGCGGCGTGGCCCTTGCTGAGAACGAAGCGGTCCCTGTCGGGCCAGTTCGGTTCCTGCGGCCTGTGCCTCATAACATGGAAGTAAAGGGAGGCGATTATGTCCGTTGCGGACAGTGAGCCGCCGGGGTGGCCGGAGCCCGCGGTGTATATCATCTGAACTATGTCACGCCTCATTATTCTGGCCTTCTCGGCAATCATGCGAACCGTTTCATCGGTGTAATTCTTCATGGGAACTCCCCTTATCAGAGTGTTGTGAGGGGGAATAGGGAGGGGTGTTATAAGAGTTTTGGACCGTAATCGCAGAAAGAATTATAAAAGGTGCCTCTATACCCCACCTGGAGATTGTATGACACAATACGAAGAGGTAATAAAAGTCATGAAAGAGCATGGAGGGTATGCGACGCTTTCCTACCTCTATGAAAATGTACCTGTAAGCCATTGGGAAACAAATACACCTTTCCACAGTATAAGGCGGATTGTTCAAGAAAGGCCAGAAATTTTCAAAATAAAACCGGGGCTGTGGGCTTTAAAAGAATACAAGGACAAGCTCCCAAAAGATATAACAGCCTTGATGGCAGAAAAAGAGACGGAAAAAACGAGAGAGTTCAGTCATACATACTATCAGGGATTGGTAGCAGAGATAGGTACTTTAAAAGGTTTCCAAACATTCGTACCCAACCAAGATAAAAATCGCAGTTTTATGGGAAAGAAACTTGGAGATGTCACCGATGTAGAGAACATTTACAACTTTACATATGAGAACATAATGAGGAGAGCAAGAACTATTGATGTCATATGGTTCAACGAAAGAAGAATGCCATACAGCTTCTTTGAGATTGAGCATTCCACCGACTTCCAGAATTCGCTTCTTAAATTCGTTGAGCTTCAGGATTTCTGTGGGAAGTTTTACATAGTCTCCGATGCAGTAAGAAAAAAAGAATTTGATAAGAAACTATCACAAAGCGCCTTTAAACCCATACTTAATAGGGTGGGATTTCGTGACTATGAAATAATTGCTCGATGGCATACAAAAACATATGAACAATATCTTGTGGAAAGAGAAATTCTAGCATAATGGTGATAAAATGCCCACCTACATCTTCCTCTCCCCTGACGGCTACACCTTCTCCCCCAGCGCTACCTCCGCCACCCCCGACATCGACAATCTTCAGGTCCTCGGCCTCGCCTCCGGCCAGAACGAAAGAAAGGCCCTGCTCGCTCTTTACCGCGAGAACCCGTACCTCGAAGGGAAGGGGTATGAGAGGATAATCGCTGTGGAGGTTAAGGGGGATTGGGTTTATTTGTGAGGCCTCACTTCATAAAATCGAATATCCGCAACTGGCCTTTCCTTCCTTCCAGCATGTCTTTAATCGCATTTTCAATCATTTTCTCCGTTCTCTGCCGGAAAAGAAGATCTGCAAAGGCCCTGACCATCTCCCTGTATCTCTCTTCGTCCCCCATGTTCAGGGAATCGATGTATCTCTCCCGCTCTTTGCCTCCGAGGAAGAGCAGTCTGGGGAATCCGGCCGATACGAGCATGTAGTTCAGCACCTCGCGGCCCACGCGACCGTTTCCATCTGTGAAGGGATGGATGGCCTCGAACCTGTGATAGAAGAGAACGGCCTGTTCAAATGGATGCTTTTTCTCTTTTATGGCCTCGTAGTACTCGGTAAGCGCTGTTTTCAGTTCCTCCTCTATGAATATGTGCGGACAGACCCTTTCGCTGCGGCCCACGATCATTATGTCATCGCTTCTGCGGAACACGCCAGCAGATTCAACATCTATGTTGTCCATGATAAGGGCATGAAGGCCCTTTATGAAACTCAGTGTTACCGGCCCTCTGTGGCTGTTTCTGTATTTCACCACCTTTCTGAAGTTCTGGACCTCGTTTATCTCCCTCAGGCTCTTTCCCTGAGGAACCCTTCCCTCTTTGTAGAGAGCGTTGGCATCCTCAAAAGACAGTGTGTTCCCCTCTATTGCAGTGGTCCCGTGGATATAGTGAATCTCGAAGTTCTTCTCGTACTCCCTGACCTCGTTTACCGTCATGAGGCTCTTGAAGAGGGAATACATATACTTTATCTCCTCAATCCTCCTGACCTCCTCCTCGGAAAGGTAATCTGCACGAAAGAGTGGAGCGGCCAGTTCCGCCTTTTTTCTCACTGCCCTGAGTTCCAGCTCCAGCGCATACTTCCGGCTGTAATCCATGCGTTCCTTCTCTGTAAGGGGCCTTGTCCCGATATACTTCCTTACCTTCGCTTTCCGCCTTCCAACCCTTACATCCTTGACTAGGTAGTACTTTGGCCCGCCGGAAGAGCGGGAAACCTCCATGCGGTATGAGTTCTTTGCCATGATGATTGAAACATAGGTGACGGCATAAATAAAACTTTCGGAGAATCTGCCGTCACCTGCGGCGGGAGAGGGGCGTAGTTCCCGAAGATGGTGGGAAGGGCTGCATTCTGCTCAAAAAGATTAAATACAACAAATGTAATAATCTCTACAATGGGAAGACAGGAAGCCTTCGGAGAGAGCCTTATAGCGAAAAAGGCCCGCAGGAACAGCGAAATAATGATTGACGGGGGAAAGTCCAGAATGGACACCAAGTCCGGCGTTGCGGATATAAACGATTACGCCCACATGAGCGGAAAGGAGAGGAAAAAAGTCAGGGCCTCCATGCACATCAAAATAATCTTTATTCTCACCATTCCCGTAGCGTCCTTGATTTTCGGAACATACACAGACAGCCCCACCATAACCGTTATCGCCATATTTCTCCTTCTTTTCATGCCTCTTCTGGCCCTGAGAGACAGCCTGACACTGTGGGAGTTTAAGGGCATTGACATTGCGGAGAGCGTCGCAGAAAGGGCAACAATGGCCGACTTTAAGGCCCCTTTCTCTTTTCGTGACATCCAGAAGCGCATCTTCTCCGCAAAACTTGCGTGGAGATACGGGCCGACGGCGGCGGCGGTGGTCTTTGTTCTGCTGGCCACAGTGGTGTACGCCCTTATTCTGGCTGCGGACTTTCTGCTAGCCCCTTACACGAGCGGGGTCCACATTTTCCATGACCCCATCGTCTTCGGCATCATCCTCATTGTCCTCTACATGGCCACGAAAAAGAGCTATGAAAGCATGGTAAAAACCCTCAGAAAGAACTTCGATGGGAGAGAAGAGGGGGATCCGTTCGAGAGGCTGAAAGAGAATTTCAAGAGAGCGGAAATAAAGGAAGAGATGCACAGTTTGAAGATTTCGGGTTATAACACAGACCCGTTCCGGAGGAAGTAAATGGAAGACCTTTCACCGGCCGAACAGATGGGAAACGCAGCCCTTGAAAAACGCATGAAGACGAAAAAACGGCTTCTCATACTCACGGCGGCCCTTCCTGCGGGGATAATGTCTTTCGTGTTTTTTATACCCACCTTTGAGGTTTTGTGCCTCGCTCCGTTTCTGGCCCATGCGCTCCTGTTTCTTCTCATTTTTCTCGTGACTATCGACCCATGTATTATGTGGGAGTATTTCACGGATTACCGGATAAAGGAGATTGCAGAGCAACTTACCGAGAGAGAGCTGAACGCCCGTATAGGCCTCTCGGATGTCAGAAAGGGAAGATTCCTTATAAAACTTATATGGCAGAACGACAGTATAACGGTATTCAGAAAGCTCTGCATCCTTCAATCGCTTTCGCTCCTCCCCATCCTTATTATGGACTTTGCCCTTGGAAATTTTTACAGAATTACCGTGCTCATTGTCTTCGTCTGGCTCTGGATTCCTGTATTTTACGGGATAGAGCCTCAACCTGCTAAAGATACTTACCGCCCGTCCTCGGAGAACTCCATGGACTATCTCTTTATGATTATGAGCCCTTACGGCAGGGGTATTCTCTTTGACCGTGCAATATGGGGGAGGGAAGTCTGCGCCACCAACCCGCTGAAAATAAGAATCGCCCTTGAGGAGGAGCTGAAAAAGTACGAGAGTGGAGAGAAGGAGAGGCCGGTCAGCCTTGATAAGATTATCAATAGGGAAACCCCGCCCCCATACAGAGTCCGATGACCGCAAGTATTAACTATAAGTTCCGTATTGGGCCAATAAATCTATTAGATTAACCAATGAGATTAATCGTTGCAGGGATGCAATCAGAGCATAAAAACACCTGTATTGCCTGCGCCCCCCTAATAAGAGCCATTCAGCGCACTTGGAAGGATTTGGGTTGCACCACTGTCCTCCTAACGGGGGCCATTCAGCGCACTTGAACCGATTGGTGTTGCGCTTCTGGCTATCCCTGCTCTATACGATTCGCCAATGCAGGGATAGCCAAGCATGGCCAACGGCGCTAGATTCAGGGTCTAGTCCTTAGTGGTTCGAGGGTTCAAATCCCTTTCCCTGCACATGTACACACAACACAGAAAGGAGCGTGATTTCATGCAAATGAACAACGAAGAGAAATTAAAGATGGTAATAGCCGCACTGGAAGAAATGAGCGAGGATACGAGCGTACCCCGGAACATAAGAAAGGGAGCGGCAGAATCCAAAGAAAGACTTCTCAGAACGGACGAACCTCTGGATGTCAGGGCCGCAAGCGTTGTATTCAGGCTTGACGAAATGGCCAATGACCCCAATATCCCCATGCACGGCAGAACGCAGATATGGAACATAATGAGCACGCTGGAAACCCTTTCGAACTGAGTTTCTTCACGTGCTCTGTTGCATAAATACTTTTATAAAGCCATGGTGCATATTCATAGTTGTCAAATCACAAAAACCATGGAA